>DATAAL010000434.1:0-2526 GCA_036260145.1 Longimicrobiaceae bacterium
GTAGATGCGGATCCCGTAGTCCTTGAAGCGCTGCACGTCGGCCCGGGGGAGCGCCTGGGCCACCACCTTGCCGATCCAGCGGCCGGGGAAGCGCTGCTCGATGGCCTCGGCGTAGCGCCCGTAGAAGTCCGCCTCCGCCAGCCCGTCCACCCGGGAGGTGACGCTCCCGCCGGTGAGGGTGTAGGCGTGGCTGGTCCGCGCCGCGTCGTAGCGGTCGATGATCGCCAGCGCCTCCAGCACCTCGTCGACCGGCTTCACCCCCGTGTACGGGCGCCCCTCCTGCTTGTGCTGCCGCCAGTTGTGGTTGATGTCGCAGTACTGGCACTCCTCCCTGGCGCCGAAGTACTGGCAGAGGCGGAGCACGGTCAGGTAGATCAGGTACCCCCACTGGATGGTGGGGGCGATCTCCATCACCGACTTCCCGTTGGCGAGACGGTGCTGGTAGTACTCGGGCATGGGGGGGAGGCCCACCTCCGCTACCGGGCGCCCTTCCAGGGAGAGCGCCAGGGTGCCGTCCTCGCCGCGGGCCACCCGGTAGGGGGAGTCGGGGTTGACCCGCACCGACACGATGGTCCGGCGCAGCTCGTAGGGACCCCCGGTGAGCGCCACCTCCTCCGGGGGACGGCGCAGCGCGGCGGCGCCCAGCTCGCGCAGCGGCTTGTGGTCGAAGGAGAAGATGAAGTACGACTTCGGCTTGACCGCGCCCTCCTCGTTGTCGGTCAGGGCGGAGTCGTCGAAGGCCATCCCGGTGCGCAGCAGGTCCTCCTTGAGGACCGCTTCCCGGGGGATGTGGGGGTACCGCGCGAGCAGCCCCTCGATCAGCTCGGTGCGTGTCTGCATTCTCCCATCCGTCCTATAGTGATACGAGCCCGAAAGCTACCGAATCCCGGAGCGGATGGGAACACCCGCCGCGTCACCCGGAGTGCGCGGCGCGGTGGAGGCGGTCGCGCACCCCGTCCCACTCCGGGGCGTCGGGTACCCGCTCGATCAGGATCGGGTCGCACCCCCGGTCGTCGAGCTCGTGGAGCACCGCGTACAGCCGCGCCGAGTACAGCCGGGCGTCCCGCGGCATCTCCACCACGTCCGGGGCGAGAACGGCGGGGCCCAGGGTGAGCACGCCCACCTGCCTCCCCTGGCGCCCCAGCTCCTCCGCGAGCCGGAGCGCCTCCGCGCGCTCCGCGGAGTCGAAGAGGCGGACCTCCGCCCGCGGGGCGTAGTGCCGGTCCAGCATCCCCGGGGAGGGACGGGCGGCGGTCCCCCGCGGCTCGGCGGACGCCACCGCCACCTCGCCGACCACCGCGCGTAGCTCGTCGATGCTGAGCGAGCCCGGGCGGAGGATGGTCGGTACCCCGCCGGTGAGACTCACCACCGTGGACTCGATCCCCACCGGAGTCGGGCCTCCGTCCAGGATCAGGTCGACCCGGTCACCCAGGCTCCGCTCCACGTGCGCGGCCGTGGTGGGGGAGATCTGCGTGGAGCGGTTGGCGCTGGGCGCCGCGACGGGGATCCCGGCCTCCCGCAGGAGCGCGTGCGCGACCGGGTGGGCGGGGACGCGGAGCGCCACGCTCGGGAGCCCCGCCGTCACCGCGTCCGGAACCACGGACGCCCGGGGAACGACCAGGGTCAGCGGGCCGGGCCAGAACGTGGCGGCGAGGCGCTCCGCCACCTCCGGCCAGGTACCCGCCAGCCGGGGTGCGCCCCCGGCCTCGGCCAGGTGGACAATCAGCGGGTTGTATGAAGGGCGCCCCTTGGCGGTGAAGATCCTCGCCACGGCCGCCGGGTCGAGTGCGTGGGCACCCAGCCCGTAAACGGTTTCGGTGGGGAAGGCCACCAGGCCACCGCGCTTCAGGAGCTCCGCCGCCTGCGCGATCGCGTCGGGAGCGGGGCGCCGGGGATCAACGCGGAGCGTATGCACGATCTGCGCGCGTGATGGGTAAATGATTGTATGGCATGATCATAGCATTGGAGATCCGGACGTCCGGAAAGGCTCCGAAAACGGGTCGGTGCCGCCGGTGGAGCCCGGGAAGGGGAGAACGAGTGCGGTGCGGATCTTGCTCTGACGGTCGGGCAGCGAACCCGGCGGGTGGGACGCAGGAAGACCCTCGGAAGGCGCGGGGGGCCGCTCCAGATCCGATGATCCCTGGACAACCATCGCCGTCCACCGACGGTTCGGGCTTCCGATACCTCGCCGCTGCAAGGAGGTCCCCATGTTCTGGATGTTCCTGGTAGCCCTCTGGGTCGCGATGCTGGTCTCCCCGATCGTCCTCCTGATCGCCTTTCTCCCGTCGGGTCGGGACTGTCCCCGCTGCGGCGGGGAGACCATCCCCATCCGCAACCGGCTGCTGCGCCCCTTCCGGCGCTATCTGAATCTGCGCTGGTGCATGGCGTGCGGGTGGGACGGGGTGATGCGGCAGGCGCCCTGGGCCCGTCCGGCCCCCGCGCCCGAGACCGTGGACGCCACCTTCGAGGCGGACGACGACGCCGCCTGGCGGGGAGGCAAGGAGGCGTAGACGCCCCTTCCCCGGG
>DATAAL010000435.1:0-2912 GCA_036260145.1 Longimicrobiaceae bacterium
CAAGCTCTTCGAGCAGATGGGCCTGCCTCGGCTGGCGCCGCACTGACCTCAACTTTCCGAACCGCCGGATGCGGACCCGCATGTCCGGTGGTGTGGGAGGGGTGCAGCCGGGATCTCCGGCTGCCCCCTATCCCGATCCTGGAGAGACGCTTACGGGATCTGCTTGGGCTCGCTCTCCGCGGGAGCCTGCACCTGCGGGGAGGGCTGCACCTGGCTGGCCTGGAGCGACTGCTCGTCGAGCCCGTTGATGGCCCGCTTGAAGTCGCGGATCCCCTTGCCGAGCCCGCCCGCCACCTCCGGGAGACGCTTGGCCCCGAAGAACAGCAGCAGCACGGCGAAGATCAGGATCATCTCGCCAAATCCAAGACCGAACGGCATGGGGCCTCCTTGCGTCGAAAGTAAGGTCTGAGCCGGGCGAGCGGGATCGAATCGCCGCGCGTCGATCACTCGGGTACTCCACCCTCCGCGGAAGGCGCCGCATCGGGCGGCGCAGCTTCCAACCGCTGTTCAAGATAGCTCCGGGAAACGGTTTGAACAACAGGGAGGGCTGGATTCGCGTGTCAGGAAACCTCCGACCGTGTACCGGCCTCCAGCTCCTCGATCGTACGCCGCACCCTCTCGGGGAGGGGCGCCTTCCGGCCGGAGGCGTAGTCGAACGCCACCAGCACCCCGCCCCCCTCCGCGGCCACCTCGCCCAGTCTCTCGCTCACCAGCCGGTACTCCATGGTGAAGCGGTCCTCCCCCAGCCCGGTGGTGCGCGCTCCCACGTGCACGGTGTCCGGGTAGGCCAGCGGGCGGCGGAAGCGGGCGTGCGTGGAGGCCAGAATCGGCCCCAGTCCGCCCTCCGCCTGCTCCTCCCGGAACCCGATCCGCTCCAGGTAGGCGATCCGCGCGCTCTCGAAGTAGCGGAAGAACACGGTGTTGTTCACGTGCCGGAAGTAGTCCATGTCGCCCCACTGCACCGGGAGCGTCACCACCACGGGAAAGCCCTGCAGCTCGTCCGTTTCAGGTCTGGTCATCCGTCAATCCGTGGTTCCGGCCACGCGCCGGGCCGCGCCCATCCCCGCGGCACGCCCCGTGGCCCACGCCCAGAGGAAGTTGTAGCCCCCGATGGGGCCGAACGCGTCCAGGATCTCCCCGCACAGGAAGAGGCCGGGGACCACCCGGCTCTCCAGCGTCCGCGGGTCCACCTCCGAGAGGGGAACTCCGCCCCCCGTCACCTCCGCCTTCTTGTATCCCTCGTCCCCCGTCCAGGGAAGGGGGTAGCGTGCCAGCAACTCCACCAGGCGCGCCCGCTCCTCGCGCCGGAGCTGGGCCAGCGGCCGGGCCGGCTCCACCCGTGCCTCGGCCAGCAGCATCTCCGCCAGCCGGGCGGAAAGATGGCGCCGCAGAAGGGAGAGCACCCCGCCCGGCGACCGCTCCACCAGGAGCCTCTCCCACGCCGCCGCGTCCAGCTCCGTCCACTGCACCAGCACCGGCTGCCTGGGACCGCCCCGGGCGCGCGACCGCACCGCAAGGTGGGAGACGTTCAGCACCGAGGGGCCGCTGTACCCTCGATGGGTGAAGAGGAACCCTCCCGAGGTGGTGAAGCGCGACTTCCCGTCCAGAGCCTCGATCCGCACCTCCGTGGAGACCCCGGCCAGCGCGGCGTGCGGCGGAGGGTCCGCGGTCAACGGGGTCAGCGCGGGGTAGGTGTCGTGGAGCGTGTGCCCGAGCTGCTTCACGATGCGCATTCCCGTCCCGTCGCTCCCCGTCGCCGGGACCGAGAGGCCCCCCGTCGCCACCACTACCGCCGACGCGGCGACCCGCTCCCCGCCGTCCAGCAGCACCTGCCACGGTCCGTCGCCCGCGGGGGGATGGACCCCCACGACCAGGGCATCGAACCGGATCTCCGCGCCCCTGCGCCGCGCCAGCTCCAGGAGCCGATTACGTACGTCCCGGGCGCGGTTGGACTCGGGGAAGAGCTTCCCGGTCTCCGGCTCCAGAACCAGCCGGATCCCCACCTCGTTCTCGAAGAAGCGTCGCTGGTCGGCGAGCGGCCACGAGAGCAGGATCTTCCTCAGGGAGTTCGGCGAGGAGGCAGTGACATAGCGACCCGGGTCCACCTCGGAGGGGAGCACGTTGCACCGCCCCCCCCCGCTGATCAGGATCTTGCGGCCGCCGTCCCGCGTGCGCTCCATCAGCAGGACGCACGCGCCCGAGCCCGCTGCGAAGATCGCCGCCGTGATCCCCGCCGCTCCGGCGCCGATCACCACCACCGGCAGCTCCGCTGCGTCCGCTCTCTCCACTCCTCGGGATCTCCCCGGATTATACAGTGGTATGTGGAGCCTCGCTCCAGGGCATTCAACCTACAGCGACCCCGATGCTGAAGCACGCGCGGGGCGCAAGTTTCGGGCTTCCAACCATCCCCCCTTGACGAAGGGCTCGGAACGCCATAATATACGGGCCCCTAAAGAGTTGGCCATCGTACCCGGTTGCGGGTGGGGTTGACGAGGGGCAGGGTGGGGGTTATGATACAAGGCTCTTGCCCGACGGCAGAACGGGGTGATCCGGAGCCGGCCAAACCCGGGGTTTCGTCCCCTTGACGGAGCGGCATAAGTCGGCCAGATTGAAGGCGTTGCGCGGGGCCTCCCTCGTGGCGGAAGTCGGAAAAAAGATCAGGGCCGGGGGGTTGACGGGGCGGGGCGGAGAGGTTAAGTTAAAGGGCTCGCTCCGGCGGGCACGACACAGCGGCCCGGGTGAGACCGGGTGGTTGTCCTGAAGGAATCGGCAGGTCAGAGGCCTGCGCGGCATTGACAACTCGGGGTTTGGGGTGCGAGTGAAGGGCGCCCCGGGAGCACGGTCTCTTTCGGGAGGCTGGAGAGGCAACACGTCCTCGGTGCTCAGGGGAAGCAACGTGAAATTCCGAACGG
>DATAAL010000436.1:0-2651 GCA_036260145.1 Longimicrobiaceae bacterium
CCGCACCCCCCGCGCGTCAGGCGCCACCTCCAGCACCGGGCTCCGCGCGTAGTTGACGGCCGACTCCTCGGGCATCCCCCATGCCACGGGGTGGGAGGCGTCCCACCGCACCCGCAGCAGCGACCCCGGCGCGTACCAGCGCCGCACGTCGGTGGTGTCCTGCGCCGCATTGACGTCGCGCACCGGGATCCCCAGCTCCCGGATGGCGAACTCCACCGCGGAGTCCAGGAGGAGCAGCGTCCCGCCCTCCTCCACGAAGCGCTTCAGCTCGGCGGCGCCCTCCCGACCCAAGCCCCCCGCGTACTCCGGGTGGGCGCGCCGCGGCCCCTGCATCATCTCCCGGTACCCCATGGCGGGAACCACGATGGCGTCGTAGCGCCCGCGGAGTCCGCCGCCGCGGATCTGCGCGTCGTACAGGGTGTCGAAGGGCACCCCCCACCGCTCGAAGACCCAGCGCGTCCACCCCTCGTCCATGGAGGCCGTCCACGGCTTGTAGAGCCCCACGCGCAGGCGGTCCATCCGCTGTCCGGCAGGGACCTCCGTCAACCCGTACGCATTCACCCCCCACTCCCGGACCCATCGCTGCGCCCGGGTGGTCAGGTCCGCCGGGCCCGCCACCACCGGGGTCCCCGCCGGCCACCGTTCCTGGTCGAGCGTGACGGGACCGGAGGTGAACGTCACCTGCCCCCCCGCCCGGAGCACCTCGTGGATGGCGCGGTGCGTGTTGTTCATCCGCGGGTCCAGCGCGTACGCCCGGTAGGTTCCCTCGGCGACCTTGCTGGCTCCCGAGAGTCGCCCTGGCCGCACCTGCACCGAGTCGACCTCCACCAGCGCCTCCACCGGGAAGGGGCGCGCGACCTCCCGGACGTCCACCCCCATCTGCATCCCGAGGCTCCACCCGGCCACGTCGTAGGGGATGTCCGGGGGGCCGCCGGGGTACTGGCGCAGGTCGGGGTAGCGCTGCGGCTCCAGCAGGTCCTTGGCGTGCGCGCGGAAGGGCTGCGCCATCAGCACCACCCAGCTCCCCGCCGGGTAGGTGGTCCCGTCGGCGGTGAAGGCTGCGCGCGCCTGGTGCACCTCCGTCGCGCCCTTGCGGAGCGTCCGCACCAGCTCCGCGGCAGAGCCCGGGTCCCGCTGGTCGGCGGGGATCACGAAGGCGAAGGGGCCGCCCTCCCGCCCCAACCGCACCTGCTTGCGCGCCAGGCTCACGAAGTTGCGCACGAACTCCGCGCGCTGCCGGTGCAGCAGCCCCACCAGCGACCTGGCCGCGATCAGCTCGTACTCCACGATGTCGCGGGGGCGCCACGCTCCGCCGGACCACGGCTCCGGGAACATGGAGCCGGTCTGCGGCTGGCGGAGCGAGTCGGGGTTCTGCCGGATGGGGTCACCATAGTCCGCGCTGGCCGCCTCGGAGAGGATCCCCACCATGTTGTGCCGGGCGGGGACGGTGCGCCCGCCGCCGTGCCACCACAGGTCGAAGGTCTCGTAGTGGCTCACCCCCGTCTTCCCCGCCTTGGTGAGGTCCAGCGCCATCTGCACCCCCACCAGGTTGGTCATCCGCACGATCAGCGGGTCGACGTTGGGGTTGAGCGGATCGTCGAAGGGGGGGATGAAGAAGCGCGCACCCCGGTTCCCCATCTGGTGCACGTCGTACACCACCTCCGGGAACCACCGCTCGTAGAGCACCCGGGTGACCGCCTCGGTCTCCGGCTGGGTGACCATGAAGAAGTCGCGGTTGTTGTCGTGCCCCACGTAGTGGTGGTACATCCACGGCATCGGCGCCCCGGCCTGCGGGGTGTTCCGGGTGCGTAGCCACCAGCCGCGGGTGATGTCCAGCCCATCCGGATTCATCCCCGGCACCAGGAGCATCACCACGTCCTCCAGCATCCGCCCCAGCCCCGGGTCGGTCGCCAGGTCGTGGGCCAGCTCCATCGACATCTGCGTCGCCATGATCTCGTTGCCGTGCAGCGACGCGCCGATGAAGGCCACGGCGGGCTGGGTGCGCACCAGCCGCTCGATCTCCGCGTCGGGGACGCCGCGCGGGTCGGCGAGGCGCGCCTGGCCCCGGCGGATCGTCTCCAGCCGCTCCATGTTGGCCGGGGAGGTGAGGGTCGCCAGGATCATGGGGCGGCCCAGCACCGTGCGCCCGATGGTGTCGACCCGCACCCGCGCCGAGGCCCGGTCCAGCCGGCCGAAGTAGTCCACGATCTGCCGCCACTCGGCCAGCCGGCCGTCAGCGCCGGGGCGGAAGCCCAGGACGCTCTCGGGCGAGGGGACCGCGCCCGTCTGCTGGGCAGGAGCGGGGAAGGAGGGCGCCACGGCGAGCGCGCCGGCCAGGAGCGGGCGAGGGAGTGCGTGCATGCGACGGGCTCCGGGGAACGGTTGACGTAGGGGACATACTCCGCTCCGCCGGTTCAGGCCGCAAGTGTGGACTGCTTTCTGGAACGGCTCGGGTTGGGCGTGCCCCCCGCTGGCGCGGGGGTCGGGCTGGCGCTCCGTAGGACACGATACCACCGTGTCCAACGGAGTCGAGCCCCGGAAACCGCCCCGGGTCTCGCCCCTCCGGGCGCACATCCTTCACGCAACTGCTTTCCTGACCGAGATTTCCCGCCGTTGTCGTGCTCCCCCGGACGAGGGCGCCCCCCCCCCGG
>DATAAL010000437.1:0-7734 GCA_036260145.1 Longimicrobiaceae bacterium
GGAGCCGTGACGGTGGGGCTGGCCAGGTAGGGGTTCACGGTGACGGTCACCCAGGGAGGTGTGTTCCGGTAGGTGGGATCCTCCTGGTCGTGCACGCCGATGCTCACCCGCCCCTGCTCTCCGGCCATCGCGCCGGCCCGCACCGTGTAGGTCACGGAGAGCTCGCGCTCCTCGCCCGCGCCGAAGGGCTGGCAGGCGGGCGCTGTCGGACCCGCCGCCCAGATCGTGGAGCTGTCCACGCGGGCGGTGAAGCAGAGCGTGCGCGGGGTGTCGCTGTGGTTGGTGGCGCGGAAGGGAAGGCTCCGCGTCTGGCCGGGGTCGGCGGAGGGGTGGGGCTCCGCCCACCAGGCGGTCGGGTTCTGCAGGGGGGGGCGGGCGCGTACCGCCGGGGGGGAGTCGGGGGTTCGGGAGGAGGCGAGCAGGGCGGGGGGCGCCGCGGGGAGGAGCGCGAGGAGCACGAGGAGCACGGGCAGCAGGCGCAGGAGCAGGGAGCGAGGCATGGGAAGGGTCGTCCGGATCAGGAGGAGGGCAACGGCCGCGGGACAGCCCTTGTACTGGCGAGATCCGGACCAGGCGCGTGGCTCGCGCGCAACAGGTTATGCTGCAGGGGGTTGCGCTATGGAGATACAAACATATGAAGCGGGGTTTATTTTCAGGATTGCAAGTCGCAGGAGGGGGAGGTATCAGGTAAGCTCCATGCCGGTGGGCACTTACCTGGATTCTCAGTTTTGCAAGAGGGATTTGCAATCCTGAAAGGAGGTCGTACGGGCGGACCATCCACCTCCCGGGACTGGGCCCTGTGGGGAACACGGAGGGCATCGAGTACCGGGCCACCACATCTCCCCGCTGCCGAGCGGCTGGCAGTCTTCCTGCCGAGCTCGGAACGACGTATTGTGTACTGCACCAGGAAGCACCCGCCGCCGTTCCCCCGAGGAGAAATCCCGATGATCCTGAAGCGCTTCTACGACGAGAAGCTCGCCCAGGCGAGCTACCTGGTGGGGTGTGCCGCGGCCGGGGAAGCGCTAGTGGTCGACCCGAACCGCGACGCCGCCCGGTACGTGGAAGCCGCCCGGCGGGAGGGGCTCCGCATCACCCACGTCACCGAGACCCATATCCACGCGGACTTCGTCTCCGGCACGCGCGAGCTGGCCGAGCGCACCGGGGCGCGGGTGTACCTCTCGGCCGAGGGGGGGGAGGACTGGCGGTACGCCTTCGCCGGGGAGCGCGACACGGTCCTCCTGCACGAGGGGAACACCTTCCGGGTGGGGAAGGTGCGTATCGACGTGCTCCACACCCCGGGGCACACCCCGGAGCACCTGTGCTTCGTGGTCACCGACACCGCCACGGCCGACCGGCCGATGGGGGTCCTCACCGGCGACTTCGTCTTCGTGGGGGACGTGGGACGGCCGGACCTCCTGGAGCGGGCCGCGAAGCAGGGGGGGACCATGGAGAGCGGGGCCCGTGCCCTGTTCCGCTCCCTGCAGCGCTTCAAACGGTCGCTCCCGGAGTACGTGCAGCTCTGGCCGGGGCACGGCGCCGGCTCGGCGTGCGGGAAGGCGCTGGGAGCGGTCCCGCAGACCACCCTGGGGTACGAGAAGCTCTTCAACTGGGCGCTGGCGATGGAGGACGAGGAGGAGTTCGTCCGCGCCGTCCTGGCGGGGCAGCCCGAGCCCCCGATGTACTTCGCGGAGATGAAGCGGCTCAACCGGGAGGGCCCGCGCCTCCTGGGAGAGCTCCGCCGCCCCCCGCGCCTCCCCGGCTCCCGGCTCGACCCGCTCCTGGAAGACGGGGCCGTGGTGGTGGACACCCGCCCCACCGCCGCCTTCGCCCGGCAGCACGTCCCCGGCACGCTCAGCGTCCCGCTGGGGAAGCCCTTCCCCACCTGGGCGGGGTCGGTGGTCCCCTTCGGGCGCCCCTTCTTCCTGATCGCCGACGATGCGGAGGGGAGCCGGATGGAGGAGGCCGCGCGCGACCTGGCGATGATCGGCCTGGACCTGGCGGGGGGGTACTTCGGGAGCGAGGCAGTGGACGCGTGGATCGCCGCGCACGGGCGCGCCGCGGCCGTGGCCGACATCGCGCCGGAGGAGCTGGAGGAGCGGCGGGTGGTGGGGGAGGTGGAGGTGATCGACGTGCGCAACTCCTCCGAATACGCGGCGGGGCACATCCCCGGGAGCCGCAACCTCCCGCTGGGGCGGCTGGCGGAGCGTCTGGACGAGATCCCCCGCGACCGGACGCTGGTGGTCCACTGCCAGATGGGCGGCCGCGCGGGGGTGGCCATCGGCCTCCTCCAGGCCCGCGGCTTCCGCGACGTCCTCCACCTCCAGGGCGACTACGCGGAGTGGAGCCGCTCGGGGAGACCGGTCGCCAAGACCGCCCCGGAGCCCGCCACCGTGTGAGGTGGGACGTAGCCGGGGGGGGGCGGACTGCCGCCGGGTAAGGGAAGTGCGCCCGCGGGGGACGCGCCGAGCGAAGCCGTTCAAAGCCGTTCTGTCAAAGAGAAAATCTCTCCGCCCGTGAAGCTCTGGATCGATGCCGACGCCGCCCCGCGCGACGTGAAGGAGATCGCCTTCCGGGCCGCCCGGCGGCTGGAGCTGCAGACGGTGCTGGTGGCCAACCGGCGCCTCCCCGTCCCCCCGGGCAACCCCTTCGTGACCGCGGTGCGGGTAGAAGGGGGCCCGGACGTGGCCGATCGGCACATCGCCGAGTCGGCCGAGCCGGGCGACGTAGCCGTTACCGCCGACATCCCGCTTGCCGCGGCACTGGTGGAGAAGCGGGTGGTGGTGATCGACCCGCGTGGCGAAGAGTTCACCGCTGAGAACGTGGGGGAGCGGCTCGCGGTGCGGGACTTCATGGATGGGCTGCGGGGGGCGGGGGTGGAGACCGGCGGATCCCGCCCCTATGGCGCCCGGGACCGGCAGGCGTTCGCGGCGGCGCTGGACCGGGTGCTCACCCGCGCGCTGCGGGGGCGCTGACCCCGGGCGCCGCGGCGGGCCTCAGGGCTGCGCGGGCTCGGGATCCACCCCCAGGTGGCGCTCCAGGTACGCCGCCACCCCGTCCGCACCGGAGTCGGAGAGCACGGTGGACACGTACGCCTCCCGCTCGAACCCGATGACCTGGAGGTCCCACACGCAGAAGGACTCGCTCCCGCGCGCCGGCCGCCACCCGGGCTCGTCCGGGGTGCGCAGGAACACGCGCACGGGGAGTTCGTTCTCCCGGTCCCACCAGCCCAGGACCAGGTAGTCGGCGTTCCGTCCCCGGTGCGCGATCAGGAATCCCACCCCCGGCCGCTCCCCGGTCGCCGCGGGGGTGGGGAGGGCGGCCAGGGCCAGGTCGAGCCCGGGCTCGAACGCGATCCAGTCCAGCGGCGCCGCGCCGAAGGCGATGGAGTACACCTTCAGTCGCCACCCGGCGTGCCGCCGGAGGCCGTGGTGCCGGATGGGGCGGGGGAGGTACGGGTGCATGGCGGAGACCGGGGTTGCGCGGGGTACCGGACGGAGCCGGTCGGCGGGCTCGTCCATTCTGCATCGTCCACCCGGCGGCGGCAACCACCGCGCCCCGTCCCGGGCCCGCCTCTTGCCTCTCTGCGCCGCTCCGTCTCACACCCGTCCCGAGCGACCATGTTCCTCCTCCGCCGTCCTGGCGAAGACCGGATGCGCCGCTTCGTCGCGGAGCGGGAGGGCGCCCCGCTGACCTACCCGGAGGTGGGTGCGAGCCGCGACGCCACGGTCCCTCCGGGGTACCGCGCCAACCACGCGCACGTCCGGCTGGGACGGGGCGAGGCCGCGTACCGCCGCGCCGTGGAGGCGGTCCGCCGCTGGGCGATGTACGACATGGACTGGGTGGAGCTGCTCTGGCCGGATACCCCCATCGAGCCCGGCCAGGTGGTGGGGAACCTGGTGCGGCACTACGGCTTCTGGTCGATGCACGCCTGCCGGATCGTGTACGTGGTCGACGAGGCGGAGGGACCGGTGCGGCGCTTCGGCTTCGGGTACGGCACCGTGGCCGACCACGCGGAGCGGGGGGAGGAGCGCTTCACCGTGGAGTGGCGGCGGGAGGACGACTCGGTGCACTACGAGCTGTTCTCCTTCTCCCGCCCGGCCGCCCCCCTGGCCGTGATCGGGCGCCCGATTGCCCGCCGGCTGCAGGAGCGCTTCGCGCGGGAGTCGGCGCGGGCGATGCGGGAGGCGGTCCGGGAGCCGGGTCCCGCCTCCGCAGCGCGTTCCGTGCCGGCCGGCGGCTGAAGAGCGCCGCCGTGCCCGCGCCGCGGGCCGGAGCCACGCCTACTCCGCCGCCGCGCTGACCCGGATCTCGGGGAGGGCGCAGGGACGCTCGTACGACCCGCACGCCTCCTGCGCGGCGGCCACCCGGTCCACGGACGATCCCGCAGCACCGGGGTGCGCCTTGGGCTCGGCGCCGAGCTCGCCGCACCCTGCGAGGGCGAGGGTGGCGAGGACCAGGGCGAGGGTCGCGGCGGGGCGATGGGCGAGCTGGGTGTGCATGGTACTGCTCCTTCAGAAAAGAGGTCTGGGGGCGGGCGGGATCTCTACCGCCGCACTGTTCGGCGTCCCCCTGTAAAGCCAGTGTCGTGCCCGAAAGAGGAAAATTGCAAGTTGTTTTGCTGTACTCATTTACCTTGAAACACCCGCGTGCCGGCCCGGCTGTGGACGACCGGTTGTGGGATCCGGCGTCCCGGAACCGGACACCCCGCACCGCACCCTCCCCGCCCTCCGGCACGGCGCCTGCACTTTATTTTCTGTTCGCGGATCCCTGCGTACACCCCCGTATTCCGTTTCCGAGCCGAGGTCGAGCCATGCGTCCTATCACCCCATTGCTCTGTGCCGTCCTGCTCGCCGCCACCGCCTGCGCCCGGACCGCCGCACCTCCGCCCGCCCCGCCGCCCCCCGCGGACGGGACGCAGCCGTCCGCCGCCCCCACGGGTCCCACCGCCGCCGAGGCCGCCGCCTTCGTGGATTCCGCCGAGGCCGTGCTGATGGACCTGGCCATCCGGGCGGAGCGCGCCTCGTGGGTGCAGAGCACCTACATCACACACGACACCGAGATCCTGAACGCCGAGGCGCAGGAGCGGCTCATCGCCGCGCGCGTTCCCATCGCCAAGCGTGCGGCGCGGTTCCAGGGGGTGCAGCTCCCCTTCGACGTGGCCCGCAAGCTGGACCTGTTCCGCACCGCCATCACCACCCCCGCCCCCAGCGACCCGGCCCGGCGGGGGGAGGTGACCCGCCTCGCCGCGTCCATGGAGAGCCAGTACGGACGCGGCAGGTACTGCCCCCCCGGCGGCGGGGAGTGCATGGACCTGGAGCAGCTCTCCGACATCATCGCCAGCAGCCGCGACGCCCGGCGGCTCCTGGAGGCGTGGGTGGGGTGGCACTCCATCGCCCCGCCGATGCGCGACGAGTACACCCGCTTCGTGGAGCTCACCAACGAGGGGGCGCGCGAGCTGGGCTACGCCGATGTGGGCGCCCTGTGGAGGTCGCAGTACGACATGTCGCCGGAGGAGTTCGCGCGGGAGGTGGACCGGCTCTGGGAGCAGGTCCGCCCGCTGTACGAGTCACTGCACTGCTACGTGCGCGCCGAGCTGGCGGAGAGGTACGGGGAGGAGGTGGTGCAGCCCGGAGAGCCGATCCCCGCGCACCTGCTGGGGAACATGTGGGCGCAGGAGTGGGGGAACATCTACGACCTGGTGGCGCCCCGCGGCGTCGGTGCCACCTACGACCTCACCCGGCAGCTCCGGGCCCGGGGGTACACCCCCGTGCGCATGGTGAAGCAGGCGGAGGGCTTCTTCACCTCGCTGGGGATGGCGCCCCTCCCCCCGACCTTCTGGGAGCGCTCGCTCTTCGTGAAGCCGCAGGACCGCGACGTGGTGTGCCACGCCAGCGCCTGGGACATCGACCAGGTGGAGGACCTCCGCATCAAGATGTGCATCGACGTTACAGCGGAGGACTTCCAGACCATCCACCACGAGCTGGGGCACAACTACTACCAGCGCGCCTACAACAAGCTCCCCTACCTGTACCGGGGGAGCGCCAACGACGGCTTCCATGAGGCGCTGGGGGACGCCATCGCCCTCTCCGTGACGCCCAACTACCTACGGCAGATCGGGCTGATCGCCCGCGAGCCGGACGCCTCGCGCGACGTGGGGCTCCTGCTGCGCGACGCGATGGACAAGGTGGCCTTCCTCCCCTTCGGGCTCCTGATCGACCAGTGGCGGTGGAAGGTGTTCTCGGGGGAGATCTCCCCGCAGCAGTACAACCAGGGGTGGTGGGCGCTCCGGGAGAGGTACCAGGGGGTGAAGGCGCCGGTGGCGCGGACAGAGGAGCACTTCGACCCCGCGGCCAAGTACCACGTGGCGGCCAACGTCCCCTACACCCGCTACTTCCTGGCCCGGATCCTCCAGTTCCAGTTCCACCGCTCGCTCTGCCAGGCGGCGGGGCACCAGGGGCCGCTGCACCGCTGCTCCATCTACGGGAACCGGGAGGCTGGCCGCCGGCTCCAGGCCATGATGGAGATGGGGCAGAGCCGCCCCTGGCCGGAGGCGCTGCACGCCATCACCGGGCAGCGGGAGATCGACGCCACGGCGATGCTGGACTACTTCGCGCCCCTGAAGATCTGGCTGGACCAGCAGAACGCGGGGCGGCAGTGCGGATGGCGGGTCAGCACCCCCCTCCCCGGCCGGACGGCGGAGGAATGAGGGAGGCGAAGCGCGGCAGCCTCGACAAAAGGCGTCTTTGCAGCGGAGGGGTCCGGCAGGCGTCCGGCCATCTTGCGTGGGTGCCCCCCGGCTTTAGCTTTGGACACCGGGTGCCCCCGGGCCGAAGAGTCCCGGGGCCCGCCCCCTCCCCCAGATCCGCGAGGTAGATCCATGTCCGGCAAAGCCCCCAGGGACGAGCGCCCGTCGCAGGACGGCAACCTCCCCCAGGACCCCGCGCGCAGGGAGTTCCTCGGAAGCGCCGCGGCGATGGCGGCCGTCGCGGTCGGCGCGCCCACGCTCCTGGCGGCGTGCGACTCAGACACCGGCACCGGGCCGGAGTCCCCGCGCGTGGCGGCGCCCCAGGCTCCGAGCGCCAACGTCAACGACGAGCCGTGGTGGACGCTGCACCGCAAGATCGCCGCGACGATCGGCTCGGCGAGCGACGTCGAGGTGCCCACGCTGGAGAAGGCCAACGGCGGGTACCTGCAGCGCATCATCACCGACGACGACCGGACCGGCACCGGCCTGGCCACCGTCCTGCGCTCCAGCTACAAGTTCAGCACCGGCTCGGGCACGGTGACGGTGACCGTCTCGGTGCAGAACGGCGGCGGCAAGGCGTGGCCCGCGCGCACCATCTACAAGCAGTCGGACCTGGTGTACGCCATGAAGGACGCGCTGGCCACCAACACGCTCACCGATGGGGTGCTCAGGGAGAGCCTGGAGACCGGCAACCCGGTGATCGCCATCGTCAAGGCGTCGGTGGTGCAGTTCCACGACGGGGTGGCCTCGGACTACTACGGGAACCACCTCCAGGTGGCCTCCCGGGCGTTCTGCGACATCTTCAACCCCTACGTGGGTAACGTCCGGCTCGGCTCCACCACGCGCGACTTCAGCCGCTCCTGACCGCCGGGAGCAGCCCGCAGGGCGAACGGCGCCCCCACCGGAATCGCGGTGGGGGCGCCGTCGCGTGAGGGATGTGCGCCCGAAGGGGCGAGACCCGGGGCCGTTTCCGGGTCTCGACTCCGTTG
>DATAAL010000438.1:0-1739 GCA_036260145.1 Longimicrobiaceae bacterium
CCGCACCAGCTCCGTGAGGCTCCGCTCCAGCGCCGCCGGGTCCAGCGCCCCCGAGAGCCGCAGCGGGTGCGGCATGTGGTAGGCGGCGCTCCCGCTCTCCTTCGCGCAGCAGCGGCTCTGGTTCATCCACCAGCTCGCCCCGGGGAGCGCCGCCTACCACATGCCGCACCCGCTGCGGCTCTCGGGGGCGCTGGACCCGGCGGCGCTGGAGCGGAGCCTCACGGAGCTGGTGCGGCGGCACGAGTCGCTGCGCACCGTCTTCGCCGAGGTGGACGGGGAGGGGTTCCAGGTGGTGCGCCCCGCCGCCCCGGTCGCGCTCGCCCTGGTGGATCTGGGCGGTCTCCCCGCGGAGGCGCGGGAGCGGGAGATCCGGCGGCGGGTGGCGGAGGAGTCGCTGCGGCCCTTCGACCTGGCCGCCGGGCCGCTGCTGCGCGCCCTGCTGGTGCGGCTGGACGCCGGGGAGCACGGGCTGCTCTTCACCCTGCACCATATCATCGCTGACGGGTGGTCGCTGGGGGTTCTGGTGCGCGAGGTCTCCGCGCTGTACGCCGCGGCGGTGGAGGGGCGGGAGCCGCGGCTCCCCGCGCTCCCGGTGCAGTACGCGGACTACGCGGCCTGGCAGCGGGAGTGGCTCCAAGGGGAGGCGCTGGAGCGGCAGCTGGGGTACTGGCGGGAGCAGCTCGGGGGCGCCCCTCCCCTGCTGGAGCTCCCCACCGACCGCCCCCGTCCCCCGGTCCCGGGCGAGGCGGGTGCCTCGCTGGCCTTCACCGTTCCGGCGGAGCGGACCGGGGCGCTGCGGACGCTCGCGAGGCGCGAGGGGGCCACGCTCTTCATGGCGCTCCTGGCCGCCTTCCAGACGCTGCTGGCCCGCTGGAGCGGGCAGGACGACGTGAGCGCGGGCACCCCCACCGCCGGGCGGAGCCGGGTGGAGCTGGAGGGGCTCATCGGGATGTTCGTCAACACCCTGGTGCTGCGCACCCGGCTCGCCGGGGGGCCCGGCTTCCGGGCGCTGCTGCACCGGGTGCGGGAGACCACGCTGGGGGCGTACGCGCACCAGGAGGTCCCGTTCGAGAAGCTGGTGGAGGAGCTCGACGTCGAGCGGTCGCTGCGGCACACTCCACTTTTCCAGGCCATGTTCGCGCTGCAGAACCTGGACACTGCGGAGCCGGAGCTGGCGGGGGTGCGGCTGGCGCCGCTCGGGGGGAGCGAGGAGGCGGCCAAGTTCGACCTGCGGCTGACGGTGATGGAGGTGGACGAGGAGCTGCGGGGGGTGCTCTCCTACCGGCGGGAGCTGTTCGATCCCGCTACGGTGGAGCGGATGGCGGAGCACTTCCGGATCCTGCTGGACGCGGTCGTGTCCGACTCGGAGCGGCCGGTGATGCTCCTCCCGCTGATGCCCGAGGCGGAGCGGCGCCGGGTGCTCTCCGGGTGGAACGACGCCGCAGCGCGCGACTACCCCCGCGGCGCCTGCGTGCACGAGCTCTTCGCGGAGCAGGCGGCGCGCACCCCCGGTGCCCCCGCCCTGGTCTGCCGCGGGGAGACGCTCACCTACGCGGAGCTGGAGCGGCGCGCCAACCGCCTGGCGAACCACCTGCGCGGGCGGGGGGTGGGTCCCGAGCGCTGCGTCGGCGTCTCCCTCGAGCGCACCCCCGAGCTGGTCACTGCCCTCCTGGCCGTGCTCAAGGCCGGCGGCGCCTACGTCCCCCTGGACCCCGCCTACCCCCGCGCGCGCCTCGCCG
>DATAAL010000439.1:0-8561 GCA_036260145.1 Longimicrobiaceae bacterium
CGCACGCAGCGCTGCGTGCGCCCCCTCCGTATAACCGGTGCGGGTGATCGTCCTAGACGGGCTTGTCCCTGCGGATCCGGCGCGTCGGCCGAGCAACGACGTTGTAGGTGGTCTCCGGGTCTGCCTGCTGATAGATCGGGACGGTTTTCGGGTCGGCATGTCCCCCCGCCTGCATCAAGTCAGCGACGGGATAGTCCTTCCGCTCGCTGAACCACTTCCTCCGCCACGCGTGCTCGCCACCGATGTGATCAATCCGCGCTGCCTCCTCGGCGCGTTTCATCATGTCGCGGACGTGCTGTCGCGTCCACGGCCCCGCCCGTAGAGGGCCATAGAAGAGGAACTTGTGCTCCCCCAGCTTCAGACCGGCCCGGGCGAAGGCACGCAGTACGGTCGCCCGGGTGTGGCGGGACATCGGAACCCAGTCGCCGTGTGTCTTCTTGTCGACCAGGTGGTTCTTCCGGATGCGGCCAAAGGGGGCGTACAAAGTCGGCGTCAGGGCGATGTCGTCCGCACGGATGAGATGGCGCTGACCCGCCAGCCGAGGTTGTTGAGTAGGCGGAGGAAGCAGCCGAAGAGCCGCTGCTGAGAGGGAACTCCAGGGCCTGGCGGACTCCGCCTGTCCCAGCGGAGCACTCTTTCAGCTCGCACAGGGAGCCCTCATCCGGGGACTGTACGACCTTGCAGAGCATGCCGCAGGACGTGCCCTGCGGATAGCGACGGCACAAGGGGAGTTGCAGATCGCTTCCGGTGCCGAGAGCCTGCTTGCGACCGTGGCAGAGGCAGCGAAGATGCGCGCCCGGACACCTCCCCATACCGATCCGGAACACGACACCCGAGCCGCGTCCCGTCTGGCCCGTGGTGTCGTAGCGGCTCTCAAGGGTGGCGTGACCCAGGGCAGCCGGGTCACGCACGCCCTTACTGCCCAGGAGCTCGAATGACGGGGCCTGGACCGGTAGTGCTCAGTGCCCGCTCCCCCCGTAGCCGGGACCACGGTTCGTGCTGTTGGTATCGTCGGAGGCTGTGAACGTCGTGTCTCCCACCGAAAGTCCGCTCCCCACGTAGGTCCCTATGTCGGGGCGCGGTGTACCAGGGGCGGCTTGCCGCCCTGCAGAGGGTTGGAGGGGATCGCCGCACGCGGAGAGCGCGGCAAGGACGGCCAGGATGGAAGCGAGACGGATGGTACGCATGGGAGGATCTCCTCTGAGGAAGTTGAAGGCCCGGAAGGCACTGATGCCCTCCGGACCTTCAACTTAGGCGGGGATTCCCTGGATGCGCACTCGTTTTGTGTCATATGCCGGAATCTGGGACATGGCTGCCCATCCCGCCTCCCCGCACCGTCGTTGCTCCACGAGCCGGTGGCCGCCGTGAAGCGGAAGAGCTCGAACCGGAGGGTGAAGCTCTCGCTCTCGGCCGGGTTGTGTACGCCCCGCGCTTGCCCCCATTCCATTGGTAAGGACACGGCCATGAGAATTCCCGCAAACCACCCCATCCGAAGCGAGGCAATGGAGGCGGCTGGCAGCTTCTCGCGACGGACTCATAGCTGGCCCGCCCTTTGCTCCACGTCCGGAACGCAAACGTCTCGTCGGTATCTCTCACGCCTTCAATCGAACCTTGACGATCGCGTCCCGGCAGGCGACCCTCGCGTCGCTTCGTGAAACCCTTCGCGCCTACTTCGGGCTCGAGGACTTCCGCCCCGGCCAGGAGCAGCTCATGCTCGCCATCATGGAGGGGCGCGACGCGGTGGGCGTGATGCCCACCGGGGCCGGAAAGTCGCTGGTGTACCAGCTCCCCGCGCTGCACCTCCCCGGCCTCACCCTGGTGGTGTCGCCGCTGATCGCGTTGATGAAGGACCAGACGGACAAGCTGGAGGAGCTGGGGGTGGACGCCCTCACCATCAACTCCGGCCTGTCGCAGCGGGAGCAGACGGAGAACGAGAGGGCGGTGGAGCGCGGGGAGGGGAAGATCCTGTACGTCACCCCCGAGCGCTTCCGGGACCGCGAGTTCTTCGAGGTGCTCCTGGACCGCCAGGTCTCGCTCTTCGTGGTGGACGAGGCGCACTGCGTCTCCCAGTGGGGGCACGACTTCCGCCCCGACTACATGATGCTGGGCGGGATCGCGGAGCGGCTGGGGCGCCCCCCGGTACTGGCGCTCACCGCCACCGCGTCGCCGGAGGTGCGCGACGACATCATCCACCAGCTCCGGATGCGCGACCCCTTCCAGCTCGTCACCGACCTGGTGCGCCCCAACCTGTTCTTCGACGTCCTCCCTACCGTCAACGAGTCGGAGAAGGACGCCGCGCTGGACCGCATCCTCCGCAACAACCCGGGGACGGGGATCGTGTACGTGGCCACGGTCAGGGAGGCCGAGCGGCTCCACGAGGAGTTCTCCCGCCGCTACCCCCTGGCGCTGTATCACGGCAAGCTCCCGGCGAAGGACCGGCACGAGGCGCAGGAAGTCTTCATGGCCGACCGGGTCAAGGCCGTGGTCGCCACCAACGCCTTCGGGCTGGGGATCGACAAGCCGGACATCCGCTTCGTGGTGCACTACCACTTCCCCGGCTCGCTGGAGGCGTACTACCAGGAGGCGGGACGCGCCGGGCGCGACGGGGAGTTCTCGCGCTGCAGCATCCTGTACCGGGTGGAGGACCAGGCGGTGCAGGGCTACTTCCTGGGGGGGAAGTACCCGGACATCACCGAGGCCGCGCAGGTGGCCCGGGTGGTGAACGCCATGCCGCAGGAGGAGCGCCGCACCCTGGACGAGATCTCGGGGATGGCGGACGTCCCGCGGCGCAAGGCGCGCATCGTCCTGACGCTGCTCAAGCGCCAGGGGATGATGCGCGAGCACCGCGGCGGCCTCTGGGAGCGCCTGGCCCCCGATGTGACCGCCGCCGACCTGAGCCGGGAGCTGATCGACTACGAGGAGCGGCGCAGGCGCGACCGGGAGAAGCTGGACACCATGATCCGCTACTGCCGCACCGCCCGCTGCCGCACCCGGATGATCCTGGACTACTTCGGCGAGGAGCACCCGGAAGACTTCCGCTGCGGCCACTGCGACAACGACCGGGACCCGGGGCTGAGCCCCGAAGCGGCCCGGGAGGGCGCGGCCGTGGAGGTGTCCCCCGCCGAGGAGCCGGCGTACGCCGGAGGCAACGGCAACGGGTACGCGGAGGACCCGGCGGACGCGATCTGGGCGGGGGAGGAGGTGCGGCACGAGACCTTCGGCGAGGGGGTGGTGCTGGAGGTGAGCGCCGACCGCGCGGAGGTGGACTTTGCCGGCCACGGGACCCGCACCATCCGCCTGGAGTTCCTGGAGCGCATCTAGGCCCCCATTCCCCGGCCCCCTTCCCCCGCGAGCGAGGAAAGGGGGTGGCCCGAAGCTCGCCGTTCGGACATCCCTCCAGCCGTTCCCCACCCCGAGACACTTGACACGCCGCCGGCCCGGGTGCACTATTGAGGCGACTGCTAAAAAGTTAGCATTTTCTCCCTCCCACCTCCCGCTCCGGCATGGCTAAAGGTCCTCCCGACGCGAACCTCTCCCGCCGCGAGCGGCAGATCATGGACGCCATCTACCGGCTGGGGCACGGGACGGTGTCCGACGTGCTGGACCGGCTCCCTTCTCCCCCCTCGTACTCCGCCGTCCGCGCGCTGATGCGGATCCTGGAGGAGAAGGGACACCTGCGGCACGAGCAGGACGGGAACCGGTACGTCTACTACCCGGTGACCCCCCAGGACACCGCCCGCGTCTCCGCGCTGCGGCATCTGGTGAGCACCTTCTTCGGCGGCTCCACCGAAGCCGCCGTCGCCGCCCTCCTGGACGACGGCGCCGACCGCCTCTCCGACACTCAGCTCGACCACCTCTCCCACCTGATCGAACAGGCCCGCAAGGAGGAAGACCAGAGATGAGCGCTCTCCCGACCCTCGCCGCGGTGCTCCCGTCCTGGAACGGGCCGGAGCCGCTCCCCCTCCTCTTCCTCCTGGCCGTCACCGTGAAGGCGACGCTGGTCCTGGGCGCCGCCTGGGTGCTGGCCTGGACGCTGCGGGGCGCCTCCGCCGCGACGCGCCACCTCCTCTGGCTCTCGGCGCTCGGGGCGCTCCTGGTTCTCCCCGCGCTCACGGCGCTCCTCCCTGCCTGGCGGGTCCCGCTCCCGGTTGCTCCGCCGGCGGTCTCCGCGTTGGCTCCCGAGGATGAGATCACGGCCCCGTCCACGCCGGAAGGCGCAGCGGCGAGAACCGGGGCGCCCATCTACGCGGCGCGCTCTCTACCCGCGGGGAACCCGGAGGTCGCCGCCGAGCCCGTCCGCGGGGACTCTCCCTGGAACCGCCTCCCCGCCGCGGCCTGGCTGCTGGCGGCATGGCTCCTGGGAGCCGGGGTGGTGATCGGGAGGATCGTCCTGGGCCGCTGGGGGGTGGGGCTGCTCTCCCGCAGGGCCCGTCCGGTGGCCGACCCGGAGTGGCGGCGGC
The DNA here is from genome assembly GCA_036260145.1 of Longimicrobiaceae bacterium. Lineage (GTDB taxonomy): Bacteria > Gemmatimonadota > Gemmatimonadetes > Longimicrobiales > Longimicrobiaceae > JAFAYN01. The sequence continues at coordinate 4,461 of DATAAL010000439.1, forward strand.
TGGCGGAGGAGCTGTCGGAGGAGCTGGACCTCCCGCACCGGGTGAGGCTGCTGCGCAGCGACACCGCGACCATGCCGATGACCTGGGGGATCCTCCGCCCGGTCGTCCTCCTCCCCGCGGAGGCGGACGGATGGCCCGCCGAGCGCCGCCGCGCCGTGCTCCTCCACGAGCTGGCGCACATCCGCCGACGCGACTGCCTCACGCAGACCCTGGCCCAGGTGTGCTGCGGGGTCTACTGGTTCCACCCGGGGGTGTGGTGGGCGTCGAACCGCATGCTGGTGGAGCGGGAGCGGGCGTGCGACGACACGGTGCTGGAGGCAGGCGTCCGCGCGTCAGAGTACGCGGGGCACCTGCTGGAGGTGGCGCGCGCCTACCGCGCCGCCCGCCTCACGGGCGCCGTCGCCATCTCCATGGCCCGCCCGTCGCAGCTGGAGGGGCGGATCCTGGCGGTGCTGGGCTCCGCACGCAGGCGGAGCCTCCTCCCCCGGAGGGCGGTGCTGGTGGCCGCCGGAGCCGCGCTCGTCGGGGTCCTTCCGCTCGCCGTGCTCCGGCCGGTGGCCGTCGCCGGGAGCCCGGCCGCCGACCCGGACCTCCCGTCCTCGGGATCGAGCGCTTTCCGGGACGGCCGAACCGGCGCCCGCGCGATGGGAGATGCACCGGCGGCGCGTGGCGCGGTCGTGGAGGAGACCGCGGCCGCTGCCGCGAAGGAGCCGACAGCCGGAGGCGAGGGCGGGAGAGCCGCCGACCCCCGGGCCCTCTCCGGGCTGGCCGCGGCGCTCGGCGATAGCGACGCCGGGGTGCGGAAGATCGCCGCTGAGGCGCTCGGCCAGACGGAGGACCCCCGGGCGGTGGATGCCCTGGTGCAGGCGCTCCGGGATCCCGACGCGGACGTGCGCAAGGCCGCCGCCTGGGCGCTGGGGCAGATCGAGAGCCCGCGCGCGGTGGACGGGCTGGCGGCCGTCCTGCGCGATCCCGACGCCGACGTGCGCGCCACCGCGGCGTGGGCGCTCGGGCAGATCGAGGACCCCCGCGCCGTGGGGGCCCTCCTCCCCGCCCTCCGCGACGAGAACCCGGAGGTCCGCAAGAACGTGGCGCACGCGCTGGGGGACATCGAGGACTCCCGCGCCGCCGAGGCACTCGCCACCGCGCTCCGGGACCCCTCCGCGGAGGTGCGCAGGAGCGCCGCGTGGGCGCTCGCCCAGATGGACGACGCTGGCGCGGTCGGCGGCCTGCTCGTGGCGCTGCGCGACACCGACGCCGAGGTGAGGAGGATGGCCGCCCACGCCCTGGGGGAGACCGGGGACGCGCGAGCCATCGACCCGCTCATCGGGGCACTGGGCGACCCCTCGCACGAGGTGCGTCACGGCGCCGCCCGCGCCCTGGGCGAGATCGCCGCTCCCCGGAGCGCGGCGGCGCTCGTCCGCGCGCTCGGCGACTCCAGCGAGGAGGTGCGGGTGGCCGCGGTCCACGCCCTGGGCGAGATCGGAATGGCCACTGCGCCGCAGCCGCTGATCGACGCGGTGCGCGACCGGAGCCCGGAGGTGCGCAAGCAGGCCGCGCACGCGCTGGGAGAGATCGGCGACGCGCGGGCGGTCCCGGCGCTCCGGGGGATCCTCCGGGACGAGAGCGCCGAGATCCGCAGGGTGGCGCTCCGGGCGCTCGGGGAGATCGGGGGCGCCGACGCCTACCAGGCGATCCTGGGCGCGATGCAGGACTCCGATCCGCGCGTCCGCCAGCAGGCGGCGGAGCTGCTGGGAGACAGGCACTAGACGGCCCGGGGGAGCCCGGAACGCTCCGGGCTCCCCCGTGTTTTGCCCTGGCCTGCTAAGAATTTAGCGATACCGCCCGTGGACGGCCTCACCCGAACCCGTAGTCCTTTCATGACCCTGATCGCTCGCTCCCTAGTCGGCCTCGCGCTCACCGCGCTCACGGCGCTCCCCTTCCTGCCGGAGAAAACCTCCCCCCCGCCGCCGGCCGCCGCCCCCACCGGCGCGCGGACGGACACCCTGCGCGCCGACCGGCTCCTGGCGCTCCTGCGCGCGGCCGACCCGACCATCTGCGAGCTGGCGATCCAGTCGCTGGGGAACGGGTGGGGCGACGGGTCGCGCATCTCCTGGCTGCATGACCGCGCCCCCGTCCCGGGCGCGGAGGGGGTCCACGGGAGGAGGGTCTTCGCCGAGGAGGAGCTGCGCGCGCTGACCGCGGGGCTGTCCGACGCCAACCCCTGCGCCCGCCGGGCGGCCGCCCGGCTCCTCGGCCATTCGAAGGATCCCCGCGCGCGGACGGCGCTCCGCGATGCGCTGCGGGCCTCCGACGCCCGGACGCGGGAGGCCGCGGCGCTCGGCCTGGGGACCATGGAGGACGAAGGGTCGCTGCAGCCGCTTACCCGGGCGCTCGGGGACCGCGAGGGACCGGTACGCCGTATGTCAGCCTGGGCGCTCGGCCGGCTGGAGGACCCCGCGGCAATCGACCCGCTCGCCCGCGCCCTGCGGGACGACGACGCGGCGGTGCGCGAGGCGGCCGCCTGGGCGCTGGGAGCGATCGAGGACCCGCGTGGCGTCCCGCCGCTCCTCGCCGGGCTCCGCGACGGCAACCTCCGGGTCCGCGTCATGTCCGCGCACGCCCTGGGCGACATCGAGAGCGGCGCCGCGGTGGACGGCCTCGTAGGGGCGCTCCGCGACTCCGACGCCGGGATGCGCAGGACCGCGGCGCACGCGCTGGGGCAGATCGAGGACCCGCGCGCGGCTGGCCCGCTGGCCGCGGCTCTGCGCGACGCCGACCGGGAGGTACGGAAGACCGCCGCCTGGGCACTGAGCCAGACGGAGGACCCGGCGGCGGTCCCGGGCCTGATGACGGCGCTCCGGGACGAGGACCCGGAGGTGAGGAGGATGGCCGCCCACGCGCTGGGGGAGATCGGCGATCCCCGCGCAGTGGAGGCGCTGGTCGCCGCGCTCCGGGACACCGATCCGGAGGTGCGCAGGGAGGCGGCGCGCGCGCTGGGAAACCGGGACTGAGACGGGACCGGGCAGACGTGGAGGAGCCCTCTCCCGGACTCCGGGAGGGGGCTCCCCGCTCCTCCCGGCAGAGGAAACGCCAGGTCGCGCACCCATTGTGTCGTTTGTTTACCGCCTTATTTTAACATTGGGACCGGTCGTGCGCACTACTCATTACGGAGGTCCACATGCGTCATCCATCGCGACATCTCGGACGGGCGGTCTTCGGGGCGGCGGTGCTCGCCGCCCTCGGCTTCGGCGCGGCGCAGGCGTTCGCGGCGCCGGCGGACACGTCGGTCGCCAGGAACCACTGCCAGGAGTTCTGCAACCCCTACTGTATCGGAGAGGGATACGCCGGCGGCACCTGTGGGGGCGTCAGCGGACAGAACTGCCTGTGCTACTGAACCGGCCACGGTAGGGAGAACGGGCTAGATTCACCTGCGCGGGCGGCCGGTCCCTCACCTCCCCCGCCGCAGTCCCCTCCCTGGTCGCGCCCCCGTCGGGACGCCGTTCCGCAGCACCGGGACGCCGTTCACCAGCACGTGCTCGATCCCCACCGCCGTCTGCACCGGGTTCTCGAAGGTCCCCCGGTCGCACACGGTGTCCGGGTCGAAGAGCGTCAGGTCGGCGAACATCCCCTCCTTCACCACCCCGCGGTCGTCCAGCCCTACCCGCGCCGCCGGGAGCGCCGTGAACTTGCGGACCGCGTCCTCCAGGGTGATCACCCCCCGCTCGCGCACGTAGCGGCAGAGGATCCTTGGGAAGGAGCCGTAGGCGCGCGGGTGTGGCTTGCCGCTCACGGTGGAATCGGCGGCGCGGGCGCCCGCGTCGATCCCCACGCTGACCCACGGCTGCCGCATGGCGTACTCGATGTCCTCCTCCGACATGGAGAAGTAGATCGCCGAGGTACCGGCCCGGTCGGCGAGGAGGATGTCGAAGAGGGCGTCCGCCACCTCCTGGCCGCGCGCCCGCGCTACCTCGTCCAGGCGCATCCCCTCGTACCGCTCCAGCGAGTCCACGCCGATATCCGCGATCATGACCCCGTTGGGCCCGCCGCTGGAGGCGCCGATCCGCCAGTCGGTCCCGCCCTCCGTCAGCTCCGCGCGGA
>DATAAL010000440.1:0-4274 GCA_036260145.1 Longimicrobiaceae bacterium
GCGGACGTCATCATCCCGCGCGGCGGCAACAACACGCCCGGCATCGAGGTGATCGCTGCCCGGATCCGGGAGCGGCTGGCGGGGAGCGGCGCGCTGGCGTAGTTGTCCGCTGGAGCTGAAGGGCCAGGCACCCCGATGGGATGCTCGGCCCTTCGTCGTTAGCAGTTGCGTGAGGGATGACGGCCCGAAGGGGCGAGACCCCGCGGCGGTTTGCGGGGGCTCGACTCCGTTAGCCGGCGTAGTGTGCTGGCTTACGGAGCCGCAGCCCGACCCCCGCGCCAGCGGGGGGCACGCCCAAACCTGCCGTCCTATGCAGTTCAGCAGTGAAATCCTCAGACTCCCACCGGCGCCCCCTCCAGCTCCGCGATCTCCGCCCGCACCCGCTCGATCAGCGCCAGCTCGTCCGGCCGGTGCATGGACGCGCTGTCGAAGCCCATCAGCGAGGTCTCCACCAGCTCCTCCCAGGTGAAGCCCAGGTGCCGGTGCGCCCGCCAGTACTCCTCGTCATCATCCCCCGCGGCGGCAACAACACGCCCGGCATCGAGGTGATCGCCGCCCGCGTCCACGAGCAGCTGGCGGGGACGGGTGCGCTCGCGCAGCCGAAGGCCGCCGGCAGCCTCTCTGCACCACTCTGGGCGCATGGCGGTCTCACTGCACCAGAGGTGAGCACGCTTCCGAGCCCAATGCGCCGTTCAGGGTATCCGGAAAGATCATCACGCTTGAGCATGAGCAATTCGGCGGCCGGTTGGCCGACTTTTTGCTGGCCGAAAAGGTGCCGTCCATTGGCGACGCCCTACCACTAATCGGCGCGCTGAGCGGCGCCCCCTGGCCAGGGTGGAGCACCACGCGGGCGGGGAGGGAGCCACCACGGCTCTCGTCCCCGCGTCGGTCCATCTTCGCGATCCGGAGACTTATGCGAAACCCCAGACTTGCACCGGTGAGCCTGCTGCTCGCCATGACCGTTCTCGCAGCCGGGTGCGAGCGCGCCCCCTTCGAGAGCGCCGCCGCCCCGGAAGCACCGAGCCCGTCGAGGCAGGCGGAGACGGCCCTGAGCGCCCAGGACGCGCTCCTGGAGGACGCACGCTCGTACGCCGCGGACCAGGAGGTCAGCATCCGCGAGGCGCTCCGGCGGCTGGAGCTGCAGCGGGAGATCGGCGAGCTGAATGCGCGCCTGGAGGCGGGGGAGCCTGCGACCTTCGCGGGGCTCTACATCGAGCACTCCCCGGGCTTCCGGGTGGTCGCGCGCTTCACCAGCGACGGCGAGCGGACGCTCCAGCGCTACGTGGCCGGAGGCCCCCTGGCCGGGATCGCGCAGGCGGAGCCGGCCGGGGTTCCCCTCATGCAGCTCCAGGCGCGCCTGATTGCCTCCCACCGCGCCATGCAGAGGGCAGGGATCCCCGCCGACGGCGGGCTCGACCTCCGCGCCAACCGGGCGGAGGTCTACGTCCGGCCCGCCAGCGTGGGCGCCGCGCGCGGGGTGCTGGCGAGAGCCGGGAACCCGGCGGAGGTTGTCGCGGTGGACCACCTGGCCCGGCCGGAGCACGGCGACGACCTCCATGGAGGGCTCCACCTTACCACCTGCACCTCCGGCTTCACCGTGCAGAACTCCTCCGGGAGCAGGGGGATCACCACCTCGGCACACTGCGGCAACACCCAGTCGCACGAGGGCAGGTCGCTGAACTTCCTCTCCGAAAGAGAGGGGGGGAGTTACGACATCCAGTGGCACAACCGCTCCCGTGCCGTCTTCCTTAACACCTTCTGGGATGGGAGTACGCACCGCACCGTCACCGCCACGCGCAGCCGGAGCAACCAGGCGGTCGGGAACTACGTCTGCAAGTACGGCATGACCACGGGGTACACCTGCGGCTACATCGAGACCACGTCGTACTGCTACGACGGCGCGTGCACCTGGATCCGCGTGGGGCGGGACGGCTACAACCTCTCAGAGAGCGGGGACAGCGGCGGGCCGTGGTTCAACGGGGGCACGGCGTACGGCTCGCACACGCTCGGGATCGGGGATGACGCGGCCTACATGGCGGTCAACTACTTCAGCGGGATCAGCGTCACGGTGGTGACGAGCTAGCGCCGGCCCGGCCTGGCTCCATTTCGAGATGTCGGACGGGAGGTTCGCGATGCGGATCCGGACGCGCCGGGCGCTCCTGCTCCTGCTCGTGGCGGGGGCAGCCGCCTGCCGGGGCGTATCGTCCGCCCGCTCCGGCGTCCGCGCACCCGGCGAGATGACGGAACGGCAACCGATCGCCTTCCCGCGGCAGACTCCTGACCGGGAGGCGACGTACGAGGCGCTGGTCGAGGGGCGGCTGGTGCTGGAGGACGGGTGCCTCCGGGTGGATACTCCCGGAGAGGAGAGCTATCTCGTCCTTTGGCCGCCGCGTGCCGAGCTTCAAGAGGGAGCCCGGCGCGTGGTTGACCGCGAGACCGGCGCCACGGCGGAAGTGGGGGAGCCAATCCGGCTGAGCGGGGGCGAAGTCACTCTGAGGCCGCTCGTCCTCGAGCGCCTGGAGAGCCCTCCCCCCGTGCGGTGCCGGGGACCGTACTGGCTCGCCGGGCAGATCCTGGCTTCGGCGCCGTAGGGGTGCGCGGCGGCCCCTCGCGCCGCCTCATCAGGCCGGCTGCGGCGAGTGCTCCAGCTCCGTGATCTCCGCCCGCACCCGCTCGACCAGCGCCAGCTTCTCCGGCCGGTGCAGGAACGCGCTGTCGAACCCCATGAGCGACAGGTCCACCAGCTCCTCCCAGGTGAACCCCAGGTACTGGTGCGCCCGCCAGTACTCCTCGGTCACGGTGGTGGCACTCATCAGCCGGTTGTCGGTGTTCAGCGAGAGCACCAGCCCGTAGTCGTAGTACTGTCGCAGCGGGTGGCTCTCGAACGACTGCACCGCGCGGGTCTGCACGTTGGAGGTGAGGCAGATCTCGATGGGGATGCGGAAGTCGTTCACGAAGCGCATCAGGTCCGGGTCCTCGAAGAGCCGCGTCCCGTGCCCGATCCGGTTGGCCCGGCAGTAGTGCAGCGCCTGGTGGATGCTCTCCGCGCCGTACGCCTCCCCGGCGTGGATGGTGGCCGCCATGTTCTTGTTGATGACCGTGTAGAAGGCATCCTTGTGCTTCTTGGCCGGGTAGTTGTACTCGGCGCCCGCCAGGTCGAAGGCGACCACCCCCCGGTCCTTGTACGCCACCGTCAGGTCGGCCAGGTCGCGCGAGGTGGCCGGCTCCATGTTGCGGATCCCGCAGATGATGATCGCCGTGCGGATCCCGAAGTCCTCCTCCGCCCGCTTCAGCCCCCGGAGCGGGGCGTCCACCGTCTCGGTGAGGGGGAGCCCCTCCCGGGAGTTCAGGATCGGCGAGTAGCGGATCTCCGCGTATCGCACGTTCTCCGCCGCCAGGTCCTCCGCGAGTTCGTAGGCGATCCGCTCCAGGGCGTCGGCGGTCTGCATCATGGACAGGGTGATGTCGAAGCGTTCCAGGTACTCCACCAGGTTGCGCGCGTCCCGGACGTGCATGTACTCGCGCAGCGCCTCGGGGTCGTGCGCCGGCATCTTCTTCCCGTATTCCGCCGCCAGCTCCAGCATCGTCTCCGGACGGAGGGAGCCGTCCAGGTGGACGTGAAGCTCGGCTTTGGGGAGCTGGCGGAGCAGCTCTCGGTCCAGCGTCGACATCGGTCCTCCTCCCCCCGGAGCGTCTACAGTAGAATGCCCACCACGCAGGCCGTCATGAAGTTGGCCAGCGTGCCCGCCACCATGGCGCTCAGCCCCAGCCGGCTGAGATCGTGGCGCCGCTCGGGGGCCATCCCCCCGATCCCGCCGATCTGGATGGCGATGCTGCTGAAGTTGGCGAAGCCGCACAGCGCGTAGGTGGCGATGACCACCGCGCGGGCGGAGAGGTCGCTCCCACCCTGCAACAGCTCGGCCAGGTGGAGGTAGGCCACGAACTCGTTGAGCGCGGTCTTCTCGCCGATGAGCGTCCCCACCGCGAGGGCGTCCTTCCACGGGGTCCCCATCAGCCAGGCGAGCGGAGCGCCGATCCACCCCAGGATCGTCTGGATGCTCAGCTCCAGCCCCACCAGCCCGGCCGCCCACCCCAGCAGCCCGTTGAAGAGCGCGAGCAGGGCGATGAAGGCCAGGAGCATCGCCGCCACGTTCAGCGCCAGCCCCAGCCCCTCGCCGGCGCCGCGCGCCGCCGCGTCGATGGCGTTGGCGTCGATCTTCTCGAGCTGAATCTTCAGGTCGCCGCGCGTGTCCGGCTCCTCCGTCTCCGGGTAC
>DATAAL010000441.1:0-3866 GCA_036260145.1 Longimicrobiaceae bacterium
GCCGCCCTCGGTTTTTCTCCCGGCGGAGCAGTGCGTGCGCTACTCCCCCCGGTGCAGCCTCCGGGCTTCCCTGCGCTCGACCCGCTCCCGGCGGCGTGCGTCCCCCTTGGTCTCGCCCGGGAGGCGGGTGCGTACCTCCACCCCGCCCATGAAGGCGAAGCCGCCGATGCGGATCACCGGGGCGGAGGGATCGGCAGGGAGCGGCGTGCTCGCCCGCTCGTCGAAGCCGCCCATGATGGCGACGCCGTTGACCTCGACGTGGACACCGGGGGGGACGGTGATCTCCACTCCTCCCATCAGCGCCAGGATGCTGACTTCCAGCACCCCCGGCCCGAAGCGCGCCTCCCGGAAGTCCAGCTCCGCCCCGCCCATGATGGCGATCACACTCAGCTCCCGGGGCGGAACCCAGCTCCCCTTGCGGGAGGCTCCGCCCATGATGGCTACCACCGCCTGGCGTTCGGCCACCTGCTCCGCCGGGGCGGTGCGGATGGCGGGGGAGGCCGCGGCGGTCAGGGCGGGGTCGCTGTGGAGGGCGGGGAGGTCCCGCACCAGCTCCTGCAGCTCCTGGAGCGTGGTGGCGGCGAGGGCCCGGTCCACGCGCTCCTCGAGCTGCTCCGCCTCCAGGTGGTCCTGGGCGAAGTGCTCGCCGAGCTGCCGGATGGTGCGCTCCCGGGCCTGGTTCAGCGCGACCGGAGGGGGAGGCGGGGTGTCGTTCATCGAAGGGGTGCCCAGGGTGCTCGCAGGGTGCGCGGCGGTCTTCGGGCGGCGGGAGCGGTCCAGGTCCGCGGCGCGTCCCTCCGAACGTAGAGGGTCGGCGGGTGGGGAGCAAGCGGCGCAGGTCGTCCGACGGATGCCCGGAAGCGGCATGCGTGTTGCGCGGATCCTGTCGGGTGCTTTCCGTTCCGCGGACGAGGAGGCGAACATGGGAGTGACGGGCCGCTTCTGGGTCCCGGTCCTGGCCGCGGGGCTGGTGCTCGGGGGGTGCAGGGTGGAACAGACCGGGGAGGGGGAGGTGCCGGAGGTGGAGGTGAAGGGCGGGGAGCTCCCCAAGATCGACATCGATCCGGTGGACGTGGACGTGACCGTGGACACGCAGCAGGTGGTGGTGCCCAGGGTGGACGTCGATCCGGCGAAGGAGCCGGGGGGCGAGGAAAAGGACAGCCCGAGGTAGCGCAGCTCGGGGACACGGGATCGCGGGGGCCGCTGGCGCTTTCCACGGCCGCTCCCTACTATCTCGTCCCGCTCCTCCATTCGCTGAATTCCTTCCCGGCAGGTGCAAGGACCATGGACTCGCGCTCCCTGGGGCTGCTGATCGTCGCGGTAGGGGTCTGCCTGGTGGTGGCGGGGGCGCTGGTGATGAGCGGCGGGCTGGGCTGGTTCGGGCGGCTCCCCGGGGACTTCCGCTACGAGGGGGAGAACACGCGGGTGTACTTCCCGTTCATGTCCGTGCTCCTGGTCTCCGCCGCGCTGAGCCTGGTCCTGTACCTGGTGCGGCGGTTCTTCTGAGGGTGTGTCTTGTCGGGAGACCGCTCCAGAGCCCGCAAACTGCGCGGTCTCTTCCGCGGGCCGCGCGAGCCTCGCGATACGGCTGCGGGTCTCCCGCGGCCGGAGTGAGCCTCACGGAAACGGCCCCGTGAGTCTCCCTCCGTACGTCATTTGAGGGGTACTGCGGGAACGGCAGAACGGCAGAACTGCACCCCCGCTCTCGCGCTCCTTTCCTCTCCCGCATGGCCCCTGACCCTCTCTGGCAGGTCTGGATCGACACCGGCGGCACCTTCACGGACTGCCTGGCCCGCGACCCGGCGGGGCGGCTGCACCGCGCCAAGGTGCTGAGCAGCAGCGCGCTGCGTGGGGTGGTCGTCGAGGGGATCGACGCGCGGCGGGTGCGGGTCCGGGAGGAGTGGGGCGGGCCGGAGGGGCTGGTCCGGGGGTTCGCCTTCCGGGTGCTCGGCGCCGAGGCGGGCGTTCCCGTCGCCGAGTACGACCCCCGGGAGGGGGTGGTCCACCTGCGGGAGCCGTTCCCCGGGCCGGTGGCTCCCGGCGCGGCGTTCGAGGTGCGCTCCCCGGAGGAGGCCCCGGTGCTGGCGGCGCGGCTGGTCACCGGGACGCCCGCGGACGCTCCCCTCCCCCCCCTGGCGATGCGGCTCGCCACCACGCGCGGGACCAACGCGCTCCTGGAGCGCCGCGGCGCGCCCACGGCGCTCTTCATCACCCGCGGCTTCGGGGACCTGCTGCGCATCGGCACCCAGCAGCGCCCCGACCTGTTCGCGCTGCGGGTGGAGAGGCCCGCGCCGCTGTACCGGGAGACGGTGGAGGTTCCGGAGCGACTGGCGGCGGACGGGAGCGTGCTCGACCCCCTCGACGCGGAGGCGCTGGCCTCCGTCGCCGCCCGGCTCCTGGACCGGGGCGTCCGCGTCGCGGCGGTGGCGCTGATGCACTCCTTCCGCGACCCGCGGCACGAGCACGCGCTGCGCGACCTCCTCCTGCGGGCGGGGTTCGAGGCGGTCTCCTGCTCCTCCGACGCCGCCCCCTTCATCCGCCTCCTCCCGCGCGCGGAGACCGCCGTGGTGGATGCGTACCTGGGGCCGGTGATCGGCGGGTACCTGGAAGGGGTGCGCTCCGCGCTCGGCGGCGGGCGGCTGCACGTGATGACCAGCGCCGGGGGGTTGGTCCGCCCGGAGGGGTTCCGGGCCAAGGACTCGCTCCTGAGCGGCCCGGCGGGAGGCGTGGTGGGGGCGGCGCTCTCGGGGCGGCGCTCGGGGTTCGGCCGGGTGGTGGCGTTCGACATGGGCGGGACCAGCACCGACGTGGCGCGCTGGGAGGGGGACTTCGAGTACGTCTGGGAGCACGAGGTGGGCGGGGCGCACCTGGTGGCGCCGGCGCTGGCCATCGAGAGCGTGGCGGCGGGGGGAGGCTCGGTCTGCACCTTGGACGCGCAGGGGCTCCGGGTGGGACCGGAGAGCGCGGGTGCCTCTCCGGGACCGGCGTGCTACGGGGCGGGAGGGCCGCTCACCCTCACTGACGTTAACCTCCTCCTGGGGCGCCTGGACCCGGCGCGCTTCGGGATCCCGGTGGACCCCGTCCCCGCCGCCGCGGCGCTGGACGCGCTCCGGGCCGCGGTCCGGGAGCGGATGGGGGAGGAGGCCGGCCGGGAGGCGCTCCTGGCGGGGCTCCTGGAGATCGCGGACGAGCGCATGGCGGACGCCATCCGGGGGATCTCCCTGCGTCGCGGGTACGATCCGGTGGAGCACGCGCTGGTGGCGTTCGGCGGGGCGGGGGGGCAGCACGCCTGCGGGGTGGCGGAGCGGCTGGGGATCCGCACCATCCTGGTCCCCGCCGATGCGGGACTGCTGAGCGCGCTGGGGATCGGTCACGCGCTGCTGGAGCGCTTCGTGGAGCGGCAGGTCCTCCGCCCGCTGGAGGAGGTGGAGGACGAGGTCCCCCGCTGGATGGAGGAGATGGCGGCGGAAGCGGTTGCCGCCGTCGCTTCCGAGGGCGTCCCGGAGGGGGAGAGCGTCGTGCGGCGGCGGATCGCGGGGGTCCGGTACGCCGGACAGGACGCGGTGCTCACGGTGGAGTGGAATCCGCGCCGTCCGCTGCGCGAGGCGTTCGAGGAGCGGTACCAGGCCCTGTATGGGCACCGTCCGGAGCGGCGCCCGGTCGAGCTGGAGTCGCTCCGGGTGATCGCCTCCACCCGGGAGGAGGACCCGGCTCTGCCCCCCCTGCCCGAGCCGTTCGAGGCCCGCCCGGAGGGGAGCGCGCGCGCCTGGCTGGGCGGGGCGTGGCGGGAGGCGCCGGTGTTCGACCGCGCGCGTCTGGAACCCGGGGCGCGGCTCGCCGGGCCGGCGCTGGTGGTGGAGCGGCAC
>DATAAL010000442.1:0-5897 GCA_036260145.1 Longimicrobiaceae bacterium
CACCGACGACGAGGACCGGGTGGACGTCTTCTCCCCTGCCGGGGCGACATCGCCCGCCCGGACCACCCGGAGCGCGTACGAGTACCGGGAGGACTTCCACTCCGTGTACCTCACCCTGGGCCGGAAGCTGGGGGCGCTCGGGCTCCAGGCCGGGGTGCGGGCGGAGCACGCCGGCACCTCCTTCCGGCTCCCGGACACGGGGGAGTCGTTCGATAACGAGTACACCAGCCTCTTCCCCAGCGCCAACCTGACCTACGACTTCGGGCAGGGGCGCCAGGCCCGCCTCAACTACTCCAAGCGGATCGAGCGGCCCTGGCCCTTCTTCCTGAACCCACGGGTCCCCTCCCCCGACCCGCTGAACCGGATGGTGGGCAACCCCTCGCTACGCCCCAAGTACACGCACTCGCTCAGCATGGACCTGGGCTGGACGGGCCCGGCGGGGACGCTCCGCCTGGCGCCCTACTACCGGTGGACGGTGGACAACTGGGAGCAGATCCGGCGGGTGGACGAGGCAGGGGTCGCCACGCACACCTGGGAGAACGTGGCGTCGATCGAATCGTACGGCACCACGCTCTCCGCCTCGCTGCGCTCCACGGGGAGGGTGGGCGGATCAGCGAGCCTCAGCGGGTACCGGGAGCTGCGCGACGCCAGCAACCTGTCGCTGGACTACTCCAGCGATGCCCTGCGCTGGTCGGCGAACGCCAATCTCACGGTGAAGGTGACACAGCAGCTCAACCTCCAGTCCATGGTCCGCTACAACCCGCCGCGCGACGTCCCGCAGGGGCGGTACTCCGCCACCCTGATGACCAGCTTCGGGGCGCGGCAGCAGCTCCCGAAGAACAGGGGGTGGGTGAACTTCTCGGTGACGGACCCGTTCAACCTGTGGCGCTCGTCGTTCGAGTCGCGCGACCGGACGTTCGTGCAGACGGGGCGTAACCGCTGGACCATGCGCATGGCGACGCTGAGCTTCACCTACAGCTTCGGACGGCCGCCGCAGGAGACGAGGCGGAGAAGCCCGGAAAGCGCGGTACCGTCTCCGCCGGAGGGTGGGCCGCCGGTACCGTAAGCGGTGTGGAGGGAGGCCGGGAACAGCCCCGGGTCTTCCTCCGCGGCAAAACCGGGAAGCTACACCGTCCCCACCACTTCCTCGCGTGTGACGAGGTGCCCGTGCGCCCGCGTCTTCCCGATCTCCAGCAAGGACTGGAAGCGCACCAGGTCGTCGTCGATCATCCGCTTGGCGTCCGTCCCGAAGAGCCACACCACGGCGTGCCCGATGGCCCCCGCCGGCGGGTTGTACGACATCCTCACGTCCACCCGCGTGCCCCCGTCCGGACAGGGCTGGAAGCACACCATCCCCTCGGTGTGCACGGGTGACCCCTCTACGCTTCGCCAGGCGATCAGCTCGTTCGGCACGAGCTGCGTAGTCTCGGCCTCCCAGCGCACCGGCACCCCTCCGGGGAGCTCGGCCACCCACCGGGAGCACCCCTCTCCCGTCGTCCGCACCTCGCGCAGGTGGGTCATGAAGCGGGGGAAGTTCTCGTAGTTGCTCCACAGGGCGAAGACCTCCTCCACCGGCGCGTCCACGGTGATGGTCTTGTGCACGTCTACCGCCCGCCGCACCCCGTCCGCGCCGATCAGCCGGGCCGTGTCCAGGTTGGTGGCCGCGCGGGAGAGGAGCCCCAGCCCCGCGACGGCGGCGAGCGCGGCCAGCGGGCCGTTCCTCCGCATCCCGCCGAGCGCCATCCCCGCCCCCAGCGCGCCGACCAGGAGCCGCGTCGCAGGCGCCCAGTTCTCCTGCATCACGTCGAGCCCCGGCCCGCGCCGCTTCCTCCCCTCCCCCTGCAGCGACGACACGTCCCCGGCCTCCTCGTGCACCTGCAGCCGGTTCTCCACCCCCTTCACTCCCCGGACCCCGCGCACCCCCGCGAGCAGTGTCTCCACCTCGTCCGCTAGGACGGGTCCGGTGAGGGTGACCTGCCCGTCCCGCGCCACGACGTGGACGGCCCCGGGGTGGGAGACCAGGCGTCCCAGCGCGGAGCGTACCCGCGCCTCCAGCACGGTGTCATCCGGGGAGCCGTCGAGCACGCGCCCGCGGGTCTCCGCCGCCACCCCGCGCGTCCGGTTCCCCAGGTCGCGCACCGCCACACCGGCCGCGTCGCCCGCCGTGTGCCCCAGGTGCACGAGCTGGTCGCGCAGCAGGGAGCGGCGGCGGGTCCCCTTGTCCGGGTCGAGGAGGTACATCAGCCCGGCGCCGAGCGCCACCCCGGTCAGGAGACGGTTCCCTGTCGCCATGGTTCCTCCTTTCGCAGATAGGTATCCACCAGGTGTCTGGCACCTGCGCAGGTGCTTCGCGGGAAGGGATTTTCGCCGCAAGAAGCGCTCCCCGGAGCGCCGCCTCAGGCTCCGTGGGGAGGACTGCCGGGAGACAGCATCTTGCGGATGACGCCCGCGAGGAGCGGGGCGATGGAAGCGGTCCGGACGGGCGGCGCCTCCCCCGGCGTCACGGGCACGGTGTCGGTGACCAGGACCTCCCGGATCCCCGCCGCAGCCAGCCTCTCGCGGGCGTCCCCGAGCAGGAGGCCGTGCGTCGCGGCGACCGAGCACCCGGTGGCCCCGGCGTCCCGGAGGGCGCGCACGCTCTGCACCAGGGTCCCGCCGGTGGAGATCATGTCGTCGACCACCAGGCAGGGACGTCCCTCCACCTCTCCCACCAGGTGGGTAACCGCCGTATCCGCGGCGCTGTCGCGCCGCTTGTGCAGTACGGCGAGCGGCGCGTCCAGCCGCCGTGCGTACTCGGTGGCCAGGGGAACCCGCCCGGCATCCGGCGAGACGACCACCGTCCCCCGCGGGAGGCGGTCCCGGAGGACATCCGCGAGGGTACACACCGCCGAGACCGCGTCCACCGGAATCGCGAAGAAGCCCTGGATCTGGGGAGTGTGCAGGTCCACGGTGAGCACGTGCTCGATCCCCGCGGTCTGCATCAGGGTAGCGACCAGGCTGGCGGTGATCGGCTCGCGACGCTCACCCCGGCGGTCGGCGCGGGCGTACCCGAAGTAGGGGACCACCGCCGTGATCCGCCAGGCGGCCGCACGGCGCGCGGCGTCGGCGAAGGCCAGCAGCTCCATCAGGTGGTCGTTGACGGGCGGGGAGGTCGGCTGGACCACGAACACCTCCTTGCCGCGCACCGACTCCTCCAGGTGCACGGTCACCTCGCCGTCGGGGAAGCGCTCCACGGTGCAGTCGCCCAGCGGGACCCCAAGCTCGCCGGCGATCGCGGCGGCAAGCCGGGGATTGGCGGTGCCGCTGAGGATCAGGAAGTCCTTGCCCATCGGCCTCGCTCATCGGGGGTAGATCGGGTACGGCGGGGCGCAGGGAGCGTGCCGGACCCGGAAACGAGCGGGGCGGCACCAGGATGGCGCCGCCCCGCTGTCCGTACCCCGTGCCCCGTACCGTCGTCTACTTCCGCGCCCACGCTCCCCTGGTCACGCCGCGGCCACCTTGAGCCCCTCCGGGATCGGGCCACCCTCGCGGCACCAGCGCACGAAGATCCGCTGGCACTCCAGCAGGTCCGGCGCGACCAGGTCCCAGCGCGAGGGCTCCATCGGGATCCCGTGCAGCGTCATCCCGGCCTCCTCGGGGGTTCGCCCGCCCTTGCGGTTGTTGCACTCCAGGCAGGCCAGGGCGAGGTTCTCGTAGCGGTGCGCCTCCTTCGGCGCGCGGAACCTCCACCGCGGGACGATGTGGTCCATGGTGAAGATGTTCCACGGCTCCAGCTCCTCCGCGGTCCGCAGGCAGTACAGGCAGCGTCCGTTGTCGCGCTTGATGAGCGCGGGGAGGTTCGGCGTCCCCGTGGGGATGTTGTGCAGGTCGAAGAGCGGGCTGTGCATCCTGCGCAGCGCCACCACCAGCGGCACCGGGAACTCCTCCCGGACGCTCCGCCACACCTTCATGTGCGCCGGGATCTCCCCGGTGGAGACCTCCAGCGCGTTGAGCACGACCTCGATCTTCCCCACCCCGCCGCCCAGGTCGTCGTCCTCGAAGCACAGCGAGAAGGCCCGCTCCACGGGGATCACTGCACGCGGCTGGAAGTTGGCGTTCAGGAGGAGAGTGCGGATCTTCTTCATCCCATCCTCCCCGCACCACCGACCGACAGTCTGACGGAAGGTTCGGCCATACGCAAAGGACCTTTCGCTGGTTGCGGACCCCTGGACACCGCCGCCCGCGCTCTCCGCCCGGGCTCAAAAAGGCGAGGAGCCCGCGTGCGCATGGGCGGCACGTGGGCTCCTGGATCTCCCGCACGGGAGACGCTCCCCGGCACGACCATGGTACTGGCAGTACTCGGCCACGACCACCTCCGCCACCGGAGGGGGCTGTAGACAGAGCACGGGGTGTACGCGGTCGCTGGGAGCATGGTCTCTCGTTCGCCGGACCGGCACGACGTCACCGGATGTTCCGGTGCACCATCAAGGATTATACCACGCGCCGCAACGAGCGTCAAACCCCCGGCGGCGGGGCGCTCACAGCAGCGACACCGGGTCCCGGTCAATGGCCACCCGCAGGTCCAGCTTCCCCTTCGGAACGTCGAAGCGCTCGTAGAAGAAGCGCGACACCTCCCCCAGCAGCTTCGCGCTCTCGGAGCGGAGCAGGAGGTGCCAGCGCCACCGCCCGCGGATCCGGTCGATGGGGCAGGGCGCCGGGCCGATCACCGAGAGCCCCCGCAGCCTCCGGGACCTCAGCAGCCCGTCGATCCACGCCACCGCGCGGGAGGCCGCCTCCTGCGTCCCCGTCTCCTCCAGCCCGCTCACCACCACGTTCACCAGCCGGCAGAACGGCGGGTACCGGGGCTCGCGCCGGACCTCCAGCTCCCGCTCCGCGAAGCCCACGAAGTCGTGCGTGGTGGCGCAGGTCAGCGCGTAGTGCTCCGGGAGCGCGGTCTGGATGTACACCTCCCCGCCCTTCGGCCCCCGCCCCGCGCGTCCGGCCACCTGGGTGAGGAGCTGGAAGGTACGCTCCGTGGCGCGGAAGTCGGGGAGGTTGATCCCCACATCCGCGCTGATCACCCCCACCAGGGTGACGTTGGGGAAGTCCAGCCCCTTGGCGATCATCTGCGTCCCCAGGAGGATGTCCACCTCCCCGCGCTCCACCCGGCCCAGGATCTCGTGGTGCGCCCACTTCGCGGAGGTGGTGTCCACGTCCATCCGCGCCACCCGCGCCGAGGGGAACGCCTCCCCCACCGCGCGCTCCACCTGCTCCGTCCCTACCCCGCGGAAGCTCAGGTCGTCGGACCCGCAGGCAGGGCAGAGCCTGGGCGCCGGCTCCTCGTGCAGGCAGTAGTGGCAGGTGAGCCGCGCGCGGCGCCGGTGGAAGGTCAGGGAGACGTTGCAGTGCGGGCAGTGCCACACCAGCCCGCACTCGCGGCACTGCACGAACGTGGCGTAGCCGCGGCGGTTCAGCAGCAGGATGGTCTGCTCGCCGCGCCTGATCCGCTCGCGCACCGCCTCCACCAGCACGTCGGCCAGCACCACGGGCGCGGGCTCCTGCAGCGGCCCCGTCGTCTTCTTAACCCGCTTGCGCTCCGCGCGCAGATCGATGACGCGGATGGGCGGCAGCGGCTGCCCGCCCACGCGCTCCGGCAGCTCCAGGAGGCCGTACTTCCCGGAGCAGGCGTTCGACCAGCTCTCCAGGGACGGGGTGGCGGACCCGAGCACGCAGATCGCGCCCGCGAGCTGCGCCCGGACCACAGCGACCTCCCGCGCATGGTAGCGCGGCGCGTCCGCCTGCTTGTACGAAGCCTCGTGCTCCTCGTCCACCACGATGGCGCCCAGGTTGGCCAGCGGCGCGAAGACGGCCGAGCGCGCGCCCACCACGATCCGCTTCTCCCCCGCGCGCAGCGAGCG
>DATAAL010000443.1:0-5295 GCA_036260145.1 Longimicrobiaceae bacterium
GACCGCACCCGGCGACCAGGTCGACTTCGTGTCCCGCTACTTCGCTCCCAGCTACGGCATCCCCGAAGAACCGGTAACCGGCTCCGTCCACTGCGCCCTCACCCCCTACTGGGCGGGACGTCTCGGCAAGCGCCGGCTCCATGCCCACCAGCTCTCCCACCGCGGAGGGGAGATGGCTTGCGAGTACCGGGAGGACCGGGTAGCGCTCTCCGGGAGAGCGGTGTTGTACCTGACGGGCGAGATCTACCTGTGAGGCACGGCTCCGCTCGAGTTCCCCGTCAGACCGTCGGGATCACCTCGTCCACCGTGGCGAGCGTGAGCTTGCGGCTCCGCACGTCCTCTACCTACCACGGAGCCTCCGGGCCGGAGGTTTTCCGGAGGCGACCACGCCCCTTCCGCGGTCGCAGGTCCACCACAACCCCTAACGAAAGGCTCATCCGATGTTCCGACGCTTTCAACAGATCGATGTGTTCGGGTCTCAGCCGTTCGCCGGCAACCCGCTCGCGGTCGTACTGGATGCGGAGGGGCTCTCCACCGAGGAGATGCAGCTCCTCGCCCGCTGGACGAACCTCTCCGAGACCTCGTTCGTCCTTCCTGCCACCTCGCCGGGAGCCGACTACAGGGTGCGAATCTTCACACCGGCCCGCGAGCTTCCCTTTGCCGGACACCCCACGCTCGGTACCTGCCACGCATGGCTCACCGCGGGGGGAGTGCCGCGAGAGCCGGATCTGATCGTCCAGGAGTGCGGAGTGGGCCTCGTGCCGATCCGGCGCAACGACCACGGCCTGGCCTTCGCGGCGCCACCGCTTCTGCGCACGGGACCGGTCGAGGAAGGGTTCGTGGAACAGCTCGCGGCGGTCCTGGGGATCGGCCGGCGTGAGATCGTCGACACCCATTGGGTCGACAACGGGCCTGGTTGGGTCGCGGTACTGCTTGAAGACGCCTCATCGGTGCTGGCGCTGGAACCCGATCTCACCAGGTACGCTGGCGACGGCAGCCTGTGCGTAGGTGTCGTCGGTCCCTATCCCCGGGGAGCGGAGTGTGCCTTCGAGGTGCGAGCGATCTTCAGCGACGAGCCGGGAAGGATGAGGGAGGATCCGGTCACGGGGAGCCTCAACGCCTCGCTCGCCCAATGGCTCCTCGCTACCGGCCGCGCTACGGCACCCTACGTCGTAAGCCAGGGAACGCGGCTGGGTTGCAGGGGCCGACTACGCATCGAGCAGGACTCCGAGGGCGCCGTATGGGTTGGAGGCACCACCGCCACGCACATCAGGGGAGAGGTCGAGATCTAGCGCGGTCTTCGGGCCAGTCCCGGGTTCCTTGGGCGGCTACCTCGCGGTCTCCTCCGGGTGAGCCGCTCCGGACCGGGCCCCTCAGTGGAAGTCGTGCGAGCGGTAGGAGATGGCGGGCTGCTTCAGCTCCCGGAACGCCCTGCCCACGACGTTCGTCACCGCCTCGTTGCGCTCGAACTTCCCCTCCACGATCAGGAAGGTGGAGAACCTCACCGTCTCCCGGTTCTTCTCGTAGAGACGGGCAGGGACGATCACGTTGACGAACCCCTGCTCGTCCTCCAGCAGCACGAACACCGTCCCCTTGGCTGTCTGCGGGTGCTGCCGGGCCACCACCAGCCCCGCGACCAGGACGATCTCCCCTCTGCCGGCGTGCTGCACCTCCTGGCTCGACAGGATCCCCGCGGCGCGCAGCCGGGGGCGGAGGTGCTCCATCGGGTGGCCGTGGGTGCAGACTCCGGTCGCGAGGTAGTCCAGGAAGACCAGCTCCGCCCCCCGCATCTCCCGGGGGTCGAAGGGGAGGCGGCGGGCGGGCGCCAGGGGGAGGACGTCGCCCGCGGCGCGGAGCGCTTCCCAGGCGGCGCGGCGGCGGCCGGGCTCGAACGCCTCGAAGGCGCCCGCCCGTGCCAGGTGGAGCGCCTCCGCGCGCTTCAGCCCGGCCCGATGCACCACGTCCTCCACCGACCGGAAGGGCGCCTCCGTCCGCGCATCGCGCAACGCCTCCAGCGTGCGCTCCCCGATCCCGTGGATGTGCCGCCACCCGATGCGGACGGCGGGCCTCCCGGGGTCCGCGGTGTCCTCCAGGGTGCTCTCCGCCTCTCCACGGCGGAGACAGGGACCGCGCACCTCCACCCCGCCCCGCCGCGCGTCGTGCACCAGCGTCGCCAGGGGGTAGAACCCCATCGGCCAGGCGTTCAGCAGCCCGTACAGGAACTCGGCGGGGTGGTTGGCCTTGAGCCACGCCGTGGCGTACGCGATCAGCGCGAAGCTCCAGGCGTGCGACTCCGGGAAGCCGTAGTTGCCGAACCCCCGCATCTGCCTGATCAGCCGCTCGGCGAGATCCTCCGACAGCCCGTTGGCGACGAACCGCTCCCGTAGCTTCCGGAGGGCCTCCTCCAGCCTGGCCTGCTTGCGGACGTGCCCCATGGTGCGGCGGAGATCGTCGGCCTCGGCGGGGGTGTAGCCGCCGAGCGCCATGGCGATCGACATCGCCTGTTCCTGGAAGATGGGGATCCCCCGGGTGCGGTCCAGAATGGGCGCGAGCTTCGGGTGGTCGTGCTCCCACCTCTCCACCCCGCGTCGGCGCCGGGTGTAGGGACCGACGAACTCACCCTGGATCGGGCCGGGACGGACCAGCGCGACCTGGACCACGAGGTCGTACAGGTTCTCGGGCTGTGTCTGGAGGATGGACTGGATCTGCGCCCGGCTCTCGATCTGGAAGGTCCCCAGCGTCTCCCCCCGGCGGATCATCTCGAAGGTCTTCTCGTCGTCCTCCGGGAGGTCGTAGAGGTCCAGCCTCCTGCCCACGCGCCGCTCCAGGGCGTCGAAGGAGAGACGCACGGCGGTGAGCCCACCCAGCCCGAGAAAGTCGAACTTGGGAACGACCACCACGTCCAGGTCGTCCTTGTCGAACTGGAGGATGGTGCGCCCCAGGGTGGTTTCCTCGATCGGCATGTATGCTCCCAGGGGAGCGGAGGAGAGGACGAACCCGCCCGGGTGGGTGGAGCGCATCCGGGGGACGTCCTGCAGGGTGCGCATGGCGTCGAGGAGCGCCCGCCCCCTCGCATCTTCCGTGTTCAGCCCGAAGCGCCTCCCCAGCTCCTTCCCCACCACCTCGGCGCCTTCCGCGGGGTCGTAGCGGTGGATCCGCTTCGAGATCGGGAGCGCCAGCTCCGGGGGGTAGCCGAGAGCGCGCATCATGTCCTGGAGCGCGCTGGGAGCGTGGTAGACCTGGGTGACGGCGGTGATCGCCGCGTGCTCCCGGCCGTAGAGGTCATAGATGTAGTCGAGCACCTCCTCGCGCCGGTGCATCTCGAAGTCCATGTCGATGTCCGGCGCCTCCGTCTCCCCGTCGGTGCGCGCCTCGGAGAGGAAGCGCTCGAAGAGGAGACCGTTCCTCACAGGGTCCACCGCGGTGATCTTCAGGCAGAAGGCCACCACCGAGTTCGCCGCGCTCCCGCGCCCCTGGCACATGATCCCGCGGTCCCGAGCGAACTCGACGGCCTTCCGCATCACCAGAAAGAAGCCGGCGAAGCCCAGGCGCCGGATGACCTCCAGCTCCTTGTGGATCTGCTCCTGCTGCGCCGGACCGATCTCCCCCCCCCAACGCTCCCGCGCCCCTGCGTAGACCAGCTCTCTCAGGTAGGAGTCCTCCGTGTGTCCCGGTGGGAGAGAGGAGTTGGGGAGGGGCGGACGGAGCCAGCGAAGGTCGAAGCCGCACCCTTCGACGATGCGGGCGCTCTCCTCGACTCCCTCCTCCCTCCCCTTCCACGCCACCGCCATCTCCTCGGGCGACCTGAGACGCCACTCCCCGTTGGGGAGGAGGAGCCCTCGCCGCGCCGCGGTGTCCACGTCCACCCCCGCCCGCAGCGCCGTCATCAGGTCGTGGACGAGCCTTCCGTCGTCGTCCAGGTAGCGAGGCTCGTTGGTCACCACCCACGGCACACTGAATCGCTCCGCCAGCTCGACCAGCGCCCCCGCCAGCGCCGCCTCCGCCCCCGAGACGTGGTGGAGTTGCACCTCCACGGCGAGGTGGCGCCCGAACGCCTCCCGCAGGCGGGCCAGGAGGCGCTCCGCCTCCGCACGTCGCCCCCTGCGCAGCAGCGAGGCGACCTCCCCCGCGAGTGGGCCGGTGAGGAGGTGGAGCCCCGCGGCCCTCTCCAGCACCTCTCCCCAGCGGAGCGCCGGCTTCCCGCGCGGGTTGCCGCGGCGCGCCAGGGTGACGAGCGCGGAAAGGTTGCGGTACCCCGCCTCGTCGCGGGCGAGGAGCGCGAGCGGGTATCCTCCCACCCGCACCTCCGCCCCCACGACCGGCCTGACCTGCCGCTCCCTCGCCTCCTGCGCGAAGCGGACGATCCCCCCCAGGTCCGCCGCGTCGGTGAGGGCGAGCGCGGCGTACCCCATCTCCGCGGCTCCCCGGACCAGCGCCTCCGGCGTCAGCACCCCATCGCCGAAGGAGAAGGCGCTCCGCGCGCGCAGCTCTACGTAGCTCATGGCTGCTGCTCAGGCACACCCGGCGCGCGGTTCCCGCGGATGCGCACTGAGGATGCCACGAATGCTCACGCCCCGCTCCCGAACATGAACACCCCCCTCAGGGTGGGCGGGCAGACAGGACAGGCTCGCTGCTCCCCACCGGCTTCTCCGTCCTGGTTCACCTCCTCCGCCTGGAATACCGGCTTCCGGAATTCCGGTGTCTCCGTGAGAGGGCCCTCGTTCGGAGGGGCCAGGGATTTCGATTTTGTGAGTACCATGGAGCGGATCCTCTCGGTCCTGAGATCGTGAATCGTCCGGCGATGAGCCTCCAGCAGGCAGCTCCCCTAGTCCCACCAGCCGTGGAGGTACCAGGCATCCTCCGCCGCGTCCCGATACAGCCACACCAGCGTCCCCGTCTCGGTCACGCACCGGAAGTACTCGCGCGCGTAGCCTCCCTCCCACCGCCCTCCCGACACCCGGTCCGGTCCCGCCACCGCAGCCAGGTTCCGCCACGACCGGCCACCGGAGAGGTCGAGATACCGTGCCGGGACCACGTGGCCGCGCCTCAGGCGAGGGCGCACCGCGACCCGCCGCGGCTCGGGGAGGAGCTGCAGGGTGAGGAAGGAGTCCCTCGACCCCGACGGCGCCACGCTCTCCGCCGCGTCCCGCGGCTCCCGCTCGCGCCACGCGGTGCGGCGCTCCAGCAGCGGGTGGGCGCACGTCTCCGGCTCCACGAACACCGGACCCTGCGTATCCACCAGCCGGGCGACCGCCTCCTCCACCGGGGCGGCGGTGGAGAACCCCCGGTCGAACA
>DATAAL010000444.1:0-10985 GCA_036260145.1 Longimicrobiaceae bacterium
GCGGACGGGAGCCGGCGGCCGCCGGCTCCCGTCCTCGTGAGGGGTCAGTTGGCGACGGAGGGACCGGCGAGGTCCTCCTCGCTCCGCAGCGCGCTCCGGCTCAGGTCGGGGCGCAGCTCCCGGCCGATGAAGTGCTGCAGCCCACCCGCGCCTCCGACGAAGGGCACGGCGGCGTTCGGCTGCGCCACCGGGTCACCCAGGAAGGAGAACTCGAAGCCTCCCTTCTCGAAGGCGTCCTTGTTGTCCTTCTGGATCTTGAGCAGGCCCCCACCCCCTTCCCTCAGCTCCTTGTCCTTGAACTCCTTGGACTTGGGCTGCGTCACGCTGAAGAAGCCCGCGCTGAGGGCGCTCCCCGCCGGCGTGGTCACGCCGATCGGGCCCGTGCTGGCACCCAGGGGAACGGTCGCCAGGAGGGATCCCGGGGAGGTGACGGTGAACTGCTGCGCGGGGACCCCGTTGAAGCTGACCCCCGTGGCGCCGGCGAAGCCGGTCCCCAGCACCGTCACCTGCGTCCCCACCGGGCCGCTGACGGGGGTGAACCCGGTCACCGCCGGCGGGGCGGCGCCCACCGCCAGCCCCACCGCGACCGGCGCGATGCCGACGCCGGGCGCCGTGGCGCGGATGGTCAGCGTCCACGTCCCCACCGGCGTGGACGGGGTGGTAGTGACGGTGAGCACCGACGAGGTGCCGGTGGCGGGATCGGCGCTGAAGGCGGCGCTGGCGCCCGCGGGGAGCCCGCTCACCTCCAGATCCACCGCCCCGGTGAAGCTGACCCGGGCGATGCCGATGGTGTAGCGCGCCTGCTGGCCCGCGACGACGGTCGCGGCAGCGGGGGCGGCCGAGAGCGTCACCGAGGCCGGCGGGGGCAGCGTGAAGCTCCCCGGGCTCGTCGCCGTTCCCCCGGGCGTCGTCACGCTGATCGGGCCGCTGGTGGCGCCCTGCGGCACGATGGCAACGATCGAGCCGGGCGAGGTGACGCTGAACGAAGCCGCGGCCACGCCGTTGAACCGCACCGCCGTGGCGCCGGCCAGGTTGGAGCCGCTGATCGTCACCGCGGTCCCCACCGGGCCACTGGTCGGGGTGAACGCGGTGATGACCGGCGCGGCGGAGCTCACCGCGAGCTGCACCGCAATGGGAGCGATGGTGAGGCCGGAGGCGGTGCCGCTCACCGTGAGCGTCCATGCGCCCGCCGGCGTACCGGCCGCGGTGACGACGCTCAGGGTCGAGGCCGTCCCCGTGGTCGGGTCCGGAGCAAAGGCGGCCGTAGCACCCGTCGGGAGACCGCCGACGGAGAGGTCCACCGCACCGGCGAAGTTGCTCCGGGCCAGGTTGATGGTGTAGCTGGCCGTCTGCCCCGCGGTCACGGACCGGGAGACCGGGGTGGCGGAGAGCGTCACCGAGGCCGGTGCGACCACCGTGAAGCTCCCGGGGCTCAGCGCGCTGCCGCCCGGAGTGGTCACGCTGATCGGCCCCGTGGCGGCGCCCGGCGGCACCGTGGCGGTGATGGAGCCGGGCGAGACCACCGTGAACGGCGCGCCCACCCCGCCGAACCGCACCGCCGTGGCGCCGGTCAGGTTGGAGCCGCTGATGGTCACCTGGGTTCCCACCGGGCCCGAGGCGGGGGTGAAGCTCTGGATCGCCGGGGGTGTGGGGGCCGGCGGCGGGACCACGAAGATCCCGTCGCTGATGACGGTCCCCGCCGCGGTCGACACGCGGATGCGGCCGGTGAGGGCGGTGGCCGGCACCGTCGCCAGGATCATCTCCCGCGACACCACCTCGAAGTCGGCGACAGCGCCGCCGAAGTCGACGATGGTGACGTGGACGAAGCCCGTGCCCCGGATCTGCACCTCGGTGCCCGGCGCTCCGCTCAGGGGGGAGAAGCCGGTGATGGTCGGCGGCGCCTCCCTCGTGATCTCGAAGATCTGGCTGCTCCGGGCGGTGCCGAACGGGTTGGTGACGCTGATCGGACCCGTGGTGGCGCCGGGCGGCACGGAGGCCAGGAGCTGGCTGGGCGCGCCGACCAGGAACGACGCAGGCACCCCGTTGAAGCGGACCTCGGTCGCGTTGCCCAGGTTGGCGCCGGAGATCTCCACGTTGGTGCCCTCGGACCCGATGGCGGGGGAGAACCCGGTGATACCGGGCGCCAGCCCCACCGCCAGGCTCACCGTCGCCGGGGTGACGACCACGTCCGGCGCGCCGACCGCGCTCCCCTTGATGGTCAGCGTGCGGGTGCCGAGGGTGGTCTGTCCGGCCGTCGTCCGGATGGTCAGGACGGCGCTGCCGCCCGACGCGGGGTCGGGGCTGAGCTCGGCGCTCGCGCCCGCGGGGAGGCCGTCCACGGCCAGGTCCACCGGTCCCGTGAAGCCGTTGCGCGCCAGCGAGACCGTGTACGACGCGGAGGCCCCGGACACGATGGCCTGCGCGGGGGGGCTCGCCGACAGCACCACGCCGGTGGCGGACGCGGTGGTTACCGTGAAGGTGTCGGTGCTGGTGACCCCGCTGTTGCCGGCGGCCACGGTGAGCTGCCCGGTCGCGGCGCCCGGCGGCACCGTGAGC
The DNA here is from genome assembly GCA_036260145.1 of Longimicrobiaceae bacterium. Taxonomy (GTDB): domain Bacteria; phylum Gemmatimonadota; class Gemmatimonadetes; order Longimicrobiales; family Longimicrobiaceae; genus JAFAYN01. The sequence goes on from DATAAL010000444.1 coordinate 2,557, forward strand.
ACGATCGCCGAACCGGTCGGATCCACCGTGAAGGGCACGCTCACGCCGCCCAGCCGGACCTCCGTGGCCCCGGCCAGGTTGCTCCCGGACAGGGTGAGCTGCGTCCCCGGAGGGCCTCCGGCGGGCGAGAATCCGGCGATCGCCGGCTGGCTCGCGGCGCGGGTGATCCGCAGCTCCAGCGGGATGGTGAGGGTGACGCCGGGCATCCCGTCCGCCCCCACGGCGCGGAGAGTGATCGTGGCCATGTAGGGCGTGGCGCGCGGCTCCAGCCCACGCGGCTCCACCCTCACGCTGAGGGGGGCTCCCTCCGGGCGTGCCTCGGCCTGGAGCGGTTCCAGCGTCAGCCAGGTGGCCTCCAGGTTCCGGCTGGCGGTGAACCGCTGCGGCGCGTCGCTGCGCACGGTCAGGATCTGCGTCTGCGGGGCGGAGTCCTTCGCGGCCTCGAAGAAGAACAGCTTCGGCTCCACCCGCAGCGGAGCCCCCGCGGTGGCGCAGGCCTCGTTCGACCAGGGCGACTCTTCCGTGAGGTTGGGCCTCACCCGGACGGCCTTGACCTGATAGCAGTAGGTGGTCCCCGGGACCACCTCCCTGTCGAAGAGGCTGGCCTCGTTCGGTCCCCGGGTGAACGTCCGGTCGAACTCGCTGCTGTCCGCCCTCCTACGCCGGATCTGGAACTCGGTGTTGGTGGGGGTACGGTCCTCCCACACGACGTCGATCCGCGTCCCCTCACCGTCGGTGACGGGGGTCGCCGTCACGTTCCCTGGCGCGAGCAGGGGGACGCGGAACATCTCCATGGTGGATCCCGAGCCGGAGGCGTTGGTGACGCGGATCTTCCCCGTGATGGCGCCGAAGGGCACATCTACCTCGATCTCCTTCCGGTCGCCCGAGACCCGGAACTGGTTCTGCTGGAGGACGATCCGCTCGCCCTTGGTCCCGTTCTCCCCCGGCGCCCTGAGGAAGGAGACCGAGTTGACCCCCTCGAACTCGGTCTGCCGCTCGACCGGCATTCCGGTCCGGGGATCGGTCTCCATCGCCGCACCCGCCCGGATCCGCACCTTCGTCCCCGGGCCTCCGGAGGTGGGGGCGAACTTGCCCACGATCGGCTCGCGGGGGTTGATGACCAGCTGCTGCGTGGACTCGGCCCTCCCCCCGCCCAGCGTCTCGACGATCACCGTCCCCTTCACCGCACCCTCCGGCACCCTGACCCGGATCGACCGCTCGAACTTGGGGTCGTCGTCGGCCGGGCTGATCATCCCCTCACCGACGGGCGGGAGGCGGCCGTCCTTCCCCATGAAGAAGAACCGCGGGGTGTCGTACAGCCCCGTTCCCCGGATGGTGATGGTCTGGCCGACCTTGGCACTCGCCTCGTCGATCGCCGAGATGGTGGGCAGGAGGGTGAAGGAGACCTCGTTGGAGCGCTTGTTCTTGGTGTTGAACACTACGACTTTGGCGGTGCGGACCCCATTCGGGACGGTCACGGTGATCATCCTGTTGTCGGGAGCGCCCAGGGGGATCCTCACCTGGCCGCTCCGGTCGCTGTTGAACACCACCTCCGGCGCCGGCGACGGGACCATCTCGCTGCACTCCATCATGCTCGGGTTGAAGCCGCTCCCCCTGATAGTCACCTTGGCGCCCACGGTAGCCCGATTGGGATCGATCTCCATGATGGTCGGAGAGCACCCCTGCTCCACCGCCGGCGTGATCGAGTCCACCCGGAAGCTCCCGGCGCTGGTCGCCGTCCCTCCCGCGGTGGTCACCTGGATGCGCACGTTGCCGGGTGCCCGGGAGGGCACGGTGACGTCCAGGGAAGTGGCCGTGGCGGCGGTGATGGTCGCCGCCGCGTCGCCGAAGCGGACGCTCACCGGCGCCCGGTCGAAGTTCTCGCCCTGGATCTGCACCCGGGTGCCCGCCGCGCCCCGGTCGGGGGAGAAGGAGCGGATCACCGGCGCGGGGACGGTCTGCGCCGTCCGCACGGCGAAGAGGCCGCTGTCGCCCGTACCGCGGTTCCCAGCCACGTCCCGCGCCGCCACCCGGATGCGGGCCCGGTCGGTCTGCACGCCGCCGGGGATCGTCCAGGGGAAGCTCTGGGCGGAGCCGGGGAGATCCCCGCTGAGGTCACCGAAGCTCGCCCCGCCGTCGGTGGAGAGGAGGACGCGGTGGGAGACCACCCCCAGGTTGTCGCCGCTCTGCCAGCGCACCAGCACCTGCTGCCCCGGCGCGAAGGTCTCCCCGCCTGCGGGGGAGAGCACCGTGACGGTCGGGAGCACGGTATCCGCCGGCTGGTACTGGAAGCCGCCCGGGAGCGTCGCCACGCCGCCGTCCGGGTTGGAGACGGTGACCGCGACCGGCCCGGCGGCCCCGCCGGGGGGTGTCACAGCGGTGATCGCGCCGGGGGTGACGGAGGAGACGGTCGCGGGAGCGGCGCCGAAGCTCACCCGGGCGCCGGGCTGGAAGCTCTGCCCCGCGAGGGTGACGGGGGTGCCGCCGGCCAGGGGACCCGCGTTCGGCGAGACCGAGGCGAGGGTCGGGGCCGCCGCGCGGATGGTGAAGAAGCCGTCGCTCCGGTCGCCGTTCTGGTTCCCGGCCGCGTCGCGCGCCACCACGCGGATCACCCCCTGCGGGGTGGGCCGGGCGGGCACCTGCCAGGGGAGGCTCTGCTGCGACCCCGGGAGCCCGGCGGCGACGGTCTCGAAGCTCGCCCCCCCGTTGGCGGAGAAGAGCACGTCGTGCGCGACCACCCCCACGTTGTCGCTGGTCTGCCACTGGAGGTTCACCGTCTGCCCGGGGGTGAAGACCTCGCCCCCGTTCGGGGAGACGACCCGTGCCGCGGGGGCCTGAGTGTCGGCGAAGACCGTGAACGGGGCGCTGTCTCCCCTGGCCACCTGGGAGCAGGAGGCGTCCTTGGCCGCCACCCGCACCACCACCGTCCCCGCCTGCGCGGCGGTGGGGGTGAAGGTGAACTCCCGCGCGCTCCCGCCCAGGTCGGCGGGAGTCAGGTTCTCGAACGGCCCTCCGTTCACCGAGAGGCGCACCGCGTGGAAGCTCACCGGCCCGGTGGTCTGCCAGCGCACGGTGAGCGGCCGGCCGGCCGGGATCACGCTCCCTCCCGCGGGCGCGGTGACCACCACCGTCGTCGTTTCCTGCACGATGGCGAAGTCGGCGTTGCTGTCGTCGGTGCCGCGGTTCCCGGCCCCGTCGCGGGCCGCCACCCGGATGCGGGCGCGGGGAGTGACCATCGCCGCGGTGGGGGTGAAGGTGAAGCTCTGCTCCCCGTTCACCAGCAGCGGGGAGAGCTCCTGGTAGGTGGCGCCCCCGTCCAGCGAGAGGAGCACCCGGTGCGAGACCACGCCGGTGTCGTCGCGGCTGGTCCACGTCACCATCGTAGGCTGCCCCACGCGCAGGGTCTCGCCCCCGTTGGGAGCCAGCACCTGCACCGTGGGCGCCGTGACGTCGCCGGCCACCCGGAGGGTGAACACGGCGTCGCTCAGGTCCGATCTCTCCTCGCCAGTGGCGGTGTTGCGCACCACCACCCGGATGCGTCCCTGCACCTGGGTCTGGCCGGGCGGGACGATCCCCGCGGGGACGTCCCAGGGGACGCTCCGTACGTCCCCGCTCAGGCCGGTGGCGATGGGGGTGAAGTTCACCCCGTCCAGCGAGTACTGCACCCGCTGGTTGGTGATGTTTCCGTTCGCCAGCCAGGTCACCGTGGTCCGCCCCCCCGCCGGGATCGTCTCTCCTCCGTTGGGGGCGAGCACCTGGACCGAGAGGGGGGAGTTGAGGTTGTCCGCCATCTTCGTTTCTCCTCCGTGCCGGGCGGGAAGGGTCGGGGGGCGGCGCGGCCCGGCAAACGAAAGCGGCCGCCCCCGGTGGGACGGCCGCAGTGTAGGTGCGGGCGTTGCTCACTTTCCACGCGAAGAATTGCTCATTCGCTGCTCAATGTCTGCTCACCCCCGTCGCCCGGCGACGGTGTGAGGTCCTCCAGGCGGGCATAGGATTCCTGGCGGAACGACTCCAGCACCCCCTCCACCTCGTCCGGCGAGTGGCGTAGCACGCGGAGGAGCGCCCCCCCGAGCTGCAGGCTCCCTTCCACCACCTCCGGCACCACCTCGCTGGCCCCGGTGCTCCGCAGCTCGCGGGAGTGCCGCACGTCGCGCGCGCGGACCAGGACCGGGAGATCCGGTCCGTGCTGCCGCAACGCTCCCACTGCGCGGAGGGCGGCGTCCGGCTGGTCCAGGGTGACCACCGCGGCGCGGGCGCGCTGGACGCCGGCGGTCCGGAGCACCTCCCCGCGGCTGGCGTCGCCGAAGAACACCGGGAGGCTGCGCGCGCGGGCTCCGGTCACCACGTCGGGATCCGAATCGAGCGCCACGTACGGGATCCGCTGCGCCTCCAGGATGCGGGCCAGGGTCCGTCCGACCCGTCCGAAGCCGGCGATCAGCACGTGACCGCTCAGGTCCTCCGTCTCCTCCTCCACCATCCGCGGTGTGGTGGGGACGGGGGTGAGGCGCCGCCCGGCCCACCGCCCTGCCAGCGCCAGCAGCGGGGTCGTCGTCATGCTGAGCCCCACCACCAGCAGGGCGAGCTGCTCCACCTCCGGGCGGAGGGTGCCGGTCCGCGCGGCCAGGGCGAAGACCACGAAGCCGAACTCGCCCCCCTGCGCCAGGGTGAGCCCCACCTGCGTCGAGACGCCCCGGCCGAAGCCGAAGGCGTGGCAGAGCCCCGCCGCCACCACCGCCTTGAGGGCCACCAGGACCAGCACCATCCCGAGCACCAGGGGCGCCCGTCCCACCAGCAGGCTCAGGTCGATCCCCATCCCCACCGTCATGAAGAACAGGGCGAGCAGCACGCCCCGGAACGGCTCGATGTCGGCCTCCACCTGCGGACGGTACTCCGTCTCCGCGATCAGCAGCCCCGCCAGGAAGGCGCCCATCGCCATGGAGAGCCCGGCGAGCTCCGTCAGCAGCCCCACGCCCAGCACCAGCAGGAGCACCACCGCCGTGAAGAGTTCCGGGCTGCGGGCCGCCGCCACCGCCCGCAGCGCCGGGCGCATCAGGAGCCTCCCCACCGCACCGATGACCACCAGCACGCCCACGGCCCGGAGAACCGCCAGCCCGAGCGCCCCCAGGAGGTCCGGCTCCCCCGCGCCCAGCAGCGGGACCAGCACCAGGAGCGGGACCACGGCGAGGTCCTGGAAGAGGAGGACGGCGAAGGTGACGCGGCCGTGCTGCGAGGACAGCTCGCCGCGCTCCACCAGCATCCGCAGCACCACCGCGGTGGAGGAGAGCGCCAGCCCGCCTCCCAGCACCAGGGCGGCGGCGCCGCCCACCCCGCCCGCCCGCAGCGCGGCCCAGATCCCCAGCGCGGTGAGCACCACCTGGAGCGCGCCCAGCCCGAACACCTGCCGGCGAAGCGCCACCAGCGTCCCCACCGAGAGCTCCAGACCAATGGCGAAGAGGAGGAACACCACCCCGAAGTGTCCCAGCACCTCGGTCTGCTCCACGTCGCCGATCAGGTCCAGCCCCGACGGTCCGATGAGCACTCCCGCCACCAGATAGCCCACCATGGAGCTGGCTCCCAGCCTGTGGAAGACCGGGACCACCACCACGGCGGCGGCCAGGATGAGCAGGATATCCCGCAGGATGTGGGTGGAGGACACGGGTGGCGACTACGCGGGGCCGGGACCGGGCTACCGGCCGCGGTACGTCCAGATCAGGATGCTCCCGCAGGGGTGCGCGTACCGGAGGGGAGCGGGGGCGCCGCCCTGGTAGACCTCGACCGCGGCGACGTCCTGCGCCGAGATCAGATCATCCAGGTCCTCGTACTGGCTGGTCTCGGTCCTCGGGCCGCCCATCACCCGCACCCCATCGATATAGACCTGGACCAGGCACACCCCCCCGTTGCCCAGGAAGACCGAGCCCTCCCCCCGGCTGGAGTGGATCAGGGTGTTCCCGTGCTGGTCGTAGGTGAAGCTCAGCCCCCGCACCCCCCGGAGCAGGTTGGTCACCCGGGAGGTCCCCTGTCTACGCTGCCGGATCCACTCCTCCGGGAGGAAGGTCCCGAAGCCCGCCTTCTGGCGGTCGTAGAAGCCGACGCGGTCGAGCGCCGGGTTGGGGCGGTCGGAGGTGACCCGTACCCCCTCCACTTCCACGGGGACAGCCTGCAGGGGGAACTCGGCGTCCACCTCGGCGCCGGGGGTGAAGTCCACGAGCACAGTCCTGGCGCGGTAGCCGATGCGCCCCACGGTGACGTACTGCTCCCCGGCGGGGATTCCGACGACCTCCGCGCGGCCCTGCGCGTCGGTCACCGCGGCCAGGATGGCGCGGGGGAGCCGGACCTGTGCTCCCGCGATCGGCTCTCCGGTCTCCTGCGAGACGACCATCACCCGGAGGCGGGCACGCTGCGCGTGCGCAGGGGCGAGCCCCAGCAGGAGCAGCGATGCGGCCAGGACGAGGGCGCGCGGGATGGCCACGGGCATGGGAGCCAGGGGTGGGGAAGCGGATCGCACTCCACAGACAAAATATGTGTCCGTGTGCGGTGGACAAGGATGCGCGGGGCTCCCGGCGCGCGCACCCCCTTCCCGAACCAGCTCCCCGGGCGCAAGTTGTCGTGCACGCCGCGAGGGGCGGCGCACCGGACGCCGCAGCGGCGGACTCTACGAAGGAACGTGATGTCACCCAGGGGCAAGATCAAGGATAATCTGGAGCTAATCCTCTCCCGGTACGATGGGACGAGAGCTGGTGAGCCTTTTGGAAAGGATCATCCTCTGTGGAATCTCTTTGATAGAGTGAAGGATGAACTCTCCCACCATCCTGCTGTAGAGCGACGTCCCAATCTCAGAGTGGTGTGGTCAGCTGGAAAAGGTGCACTCTCCAAAGTCCCCTGGATCGCCCTACTCGATGTGCGAGAGACGAAGACAACTCAGGAAGGAGTTTATTGCGTTTTGCTCTTCCGGCACGACTCCTCGGGTGTGTATCTGGCCCTTCACCAGGGAGTCACACAGCCCAAAAGCCATGCCACCCAAGCTGTAGCCCGGGCAATCCTTGAACGGCGTGCCTCGGAACTGCGAGCCTATTGCGAACAGCTACCCCATCTCGGATTTCGTCTGAATAACGATATCGACCTTCGTACAGGGAAAGGTCTTGGAAAGGATTACGAGAGATCAACTGTCGCGCATAAGCTTTATCCGAGGGGGGAGGTTCCAGACGATTCCATCTTTGCAGAAGATCTCGAAGCCCTTCTGTCTGCCTACGACTCGTACCTCGATGCGAAGAGTAGATATAAGCCACCTCCAAAGTTGGACCGAGAAGTTCGGGAAGTCCCGGAGCGACCCTGGAATGCCGCCCAGGCCATAGAGGTGCTCCTAGAGTATATCCGCCGCCGGGGGTTCGTGTTCGAGCCCTGGCAGGTAGCGGCGTACGTGGCCGCGCTGCGCACCAAGCCGTTCGTGATCCTGGCAGGGGTGACGGGGACGGGGAAGTCGCGCCTCCCCGTGCTGGTGGCCGAGGGGACGGGGGGTGTAGCCCGGGTGATTCCAGTGCGCCCGGACTGGACGGACAGCGCCGACGTGCTGGGGTACACCGACCTGCGCGGCGAATTCCGCCCCGGCGCGCTCCTGGACGCCGCGCGCGAGGCCATGGGACACCCCCGGCGCCACTGGGTGGCGGTGCTGGACGAGATGAACCTAGCCCGGGTGGAGCAGTACTTCGCCGAGGTGCTGAGCCGCGTGGAGGACCGCCGTCCCCACCCCCGCGGCGGCTTCGCCACCGCCCCCCTCCTCCACCCCACGCTGCAGGCGGGGGAGGAGTGGGGCCGGGTGGTCCTCCCCCCCAACCTGGCGCTGGTGGGGACGGTGAACGTGGACGAGAGCGCGCACGGCTTCTCCCGCAAGGTGCTGGACCGCGCCTTCACCCTGGAGCTGGCGGAGGTGGACCTGGCCGCCTGGGAGCCTGCCGGGGATGCCGGAGAGGCGGAGCCCGCCTGGTGGCCCGTCGCCGCCTGGCACCCGCGCGCCGTCACCCTGGCCGGGCTGGGGACCCTGGACGACGCGGAGCGCGGCCGGATCCGGGCGACGGTGGAGGCGCTCGCCGGGGCCAACGCCTTCCTGGTCCCCGCTGGCCTCCAGGTGGGGTACCGGACGCGCGACGAGGCGGCGCTGTTCGTCCTGCACGCGGCGGAGGTGGCCCCCGCGCTCGCCACCCGCGCGGGGGAGGCGGTGGACCCGCTGGACCTGGCGCTGGGGATGAAGCTCCTCCCCCGCGTGGCCGGGGGGAGCGACGCGGTGCGCCGCGCGGTGCTGGGGCTGCTGGGGTGGTCCCGCGGGGGGCGGGGGGCGCTCCCGGAAGCGGAGGCGCGCGCGGTGGTGGAGGAGTGGGAGCGGGCCGGCTGCCCCCCCGCCCTCCCGGGTGCCCGCTTCCCCCGGACGGCCGCGC
>DATAAL010000445.1:0-15355 GCA_036260145.1 Longimicrobiaceae bacterium
CGGCGGCGACGACGGCGAAGACGATCAGCGTCTCCATGGCGTCCTCCCTAGGCTCCCAGCCCCAGGGCGAGGCCGGCCCGGTACACGACGAAAGCGGCCACGTACGCCAGCACGAACATCCAGGCGAACTGGAAGGCCGCCCACTTCGCCCCGGTCCACCCGCCGCCCGTCTCCCGCACGACGATCGCGTTGGTGCTCATGCACATCATGGCGTACACGTAGAAGACCATCAGCCCCACCGCCACCAGCGGGGTGTACACCCTCGCGCCGGTGCGGGGGTCGCGCTCGGCGCGGAGGCGGTCGCGCAGGGCGGCCGAGCTCTCATCCGCCGCGCCCACGCCGTAGATGGTGCCCATGGTGGCTACGAACACCTCGCGCGCCGCGAAGGAGCTGAGGATCCCCACGCCGATCTTCCAGTCGTACCCCAGCGGGCGGACCAGCGGCTCCACGCCGCGCCCCATCGTCCCCAGGACGCTGTTCTGCAGCTGCATCTCCTGGACAGCCTCCGCCGTCGCCCCGGCCGGCGCCTCGGTCTTGGGGTAGGTGGCCAGCCCCCAGAGGACGATGGAGATGGCCAGGATCACCGTCCCCGCGCGCTTCAGGAACACCTTCGAGCGCTGCCACACGGTCGAGAGGAGGACGCGCAGACGCGGCAGGCGGTACGGCGGGAGCTCCATGATCATCGGGCGCACCTGACCGCGTAGGAGCGTCCGCTTGAAGAGCGCGGCCATCGCCAGGGCGGTGAGGGTCCCCAGGAGGTACATCGCCAGGAGGGTGATCCCCTGGAGGTTGAAGACCCCGGCCACCGCGACCGGGGGGATGAAGGTCCCGATCAGCAGCGTGTAGATGGGGATCCGCGCCGAGCAGCTCATCAGCGGGAGGACCAGCACGGTCACCAGCCGGTCCTGGCGGCTCTCGATGGTACGCGCCGAAAGGACGCCGGGGACGGCGCACGCGTACCCGGAGAGGAGGGGGATGAAGCTGCGGCCGTGCAGCCCCACGCCGCGCATGAAGCGGTCCATGATGAAGGCCGCGCGCGCCATGTACCCCGTGTCCTCCAGGAAGCCCAGGAAGAGGAAGAGGATGGCGATCTGCGGGAGGAAGACGAGCACCGAGCCGGCGCCCCCGATCACCCCGTCCACTACCAGGGAGCGCAGGTCCCCCTCGGGGAGAAGGGCCCCCAACGCACCGCCGAGCCATCCGAACACGCCCTCGACGGAGTCCATCAGCGGCGCCGCCCAGGTGAAGATGGACTGGAACACCAGCGCCATCAGCCCCAGGAAGATCAGCGGTCCCCAGACCCGGTGCAGGACCACCGCGTCGATCCGGTCGGTCAGGGTGGTCCCTCCCTCGCGCACCCGGTGCAAGGCCGCGTCCACCACCTCCGCGATCCACCCGTAGCGCGCCTCGGCCTCCAGGCTGCGCGGCTGCACCCCGGCGGCCTCCAGCGAGGCGACCGCCTCTACCAGCGCCCTCTCCAGCCCGGGCGCTCCGGCCAGGTGTCCCTCGGCGTGCGGGGCGGCGAGGAGCCGGAGCGCCTCCATCGCCGCGGCGCCGGGGGTGAGCCCGGCAGCCGTGAGACGTGCCTCCACCGGGGCGAGCGCGGCCCGCGCCTCCGGGGGCAGAGCGAACCTGCGCTCCGGGAGCGGGAGCTCCGGCGCGCTGCGGACGGCGCGCCGGAGGACATCCAGTCCCTCGCCGCGCGTGGCGACCGTGGGGACCACCGGGACGCCGAGCTGCAGCGTGAGTTCCACTGCGTCGATCCGCAGGCCCGCGGCTTGGGCTGCGTCCACCTGGTTCAGCGCCACCACCGTCGGGAGCCCCAGCTCCAGTACCTGGCTCGCCAGGAACAGGTTGCGCTCCAGGTTCTGGGCATCGACCACCACCACCACCACGTCGGGCGCGGGGACTCCGGGGGCCAGCCCCAGGAGGACGCTCAGGGCGATCTCCTCGTCGGGGGAGGCCGCCGACAGGGAGTACGTCCCCGGCAGGTCGATCACCGTGACGGTGCGCTTCGGACCGTCGGCGTAGCGCCCTTCCACGCGCTCCACCGTTACCCCGGAGTAGTTCCCCACGCGCTGCCGCATCCCGGTCAGCGCGTTGAACAGGGTGCTCTTCCCGGTGTTCGGGTTGCCGATCAGGGCTACACGCACCACACCCCCGCCGCGCGCCACCGGCGCAGGCGAGGGTGCCAGAGATGCCGGGATCGCTCCGGCGTCGGCTACTTCCATCTATTCCACCGTGATGTGCTCTGCCTCGGAGCGGCGGAGGGTCAGCATGAAGCCCCGGAGCTTCACCTCCATCGGGTCGCCGAGCGGGGCGGTGCGGATCACCTCGACCGCGGTGCCGCGGATCAGTCCCAGGTCCATCAGTCTGCGCGCCGCGTCCGCGTCGCCCGCCACCGCCACCACCCGTCCCCGGTCTCCCGGGCGCAGCTCGGCCAGCGTCCGCCGCACCTCAGGTCCCGAGCGGGAGCACGCGGATGGCGGAGGCGAGAGTGGAGCCCAGCGCCAGGCGCGAGCCCCGGACGTCCAGGAGCATCCCGTTGCGCGAGTCCACCACCGTCACGCACGCGCCCTCGAAGAGACCCATGCTGCGCAGGCGGCTGGCCTCGGAGGTGTCGCACTCCATCTGCAGCACCGCGGCGCGGCACCCCGTGGCGCACGCGGCCAGGGTGCACGACCCGCATCCGGCGCGGGGGGGGGCGGTCTCCGTGCGCTTCCGGAGAAGCTGCTTCAGCATCGGCGTCAGGCGTGTGGAGCGGGACGAAGCTGAGAATCAGTTTCAAACAGCGGTGAAGTATAGACGCTGCCGGGGCCCGGCGCAAGGATCGGGCGCGCGCCCTTGCCCCGCTCCAGGAAGGGGAGTACGATTCGGTTCCACGCCTCGTCCCCGCGCAGTCGCCGACGCGATCCTTTTCCCGATGTCCGACCTCCCCACGCCATGCGGCTGACCGGCTCGCTGGTCGCCCAGTTCTTCCGCTTCCGGTGCGAGCGGCAGCTCCGCTACGACCTGGTGCCGGAGGGGGAGCGGAACGGGGAGGTCCCGCGCTTCAACGACGATCCCGCGCGCGGGCCGCTGGTGGGCGCCTCCCCGGGCGCGGAGGCGCTGCGGCGCGCGGGGTGGCGCTGGGAGCGGCGCAGGCTCCGGGAGCTGGTCCGCCGCTTCGGCGAGGAGCGGGTGCGGCTGCGGGGGTGGACCACGGCCGGGGATCCCCTGCGCCTCCCCTACCCGGAGACCGTGGCGGCGCTCCGTGACCCCGGTGGCTTCGAGTACCTGGTGCACCCCGAGCTGCGCTTCCCCGATCCGGAGGGCTTCGCGCGCCGCTGGGGGATCGATCCGGAGCGGGTCCGCATCGCCCCGGCGCAGCCCGACCTGATCCGCATCCGCCGCCTGCCGGACGGGTCCCTGCGCTTCCTGGTGATCGACATCAAGGCGAGCCGCGACGCCACGGTGGCCCACTACGCGCAGGTCGCCTTCTACGGGCTTGTCCTGGAGGAGGTCTGCCGCGCGGAGGGGATCCCGGGGGTACCGGACCCGCGGTGGGGGGCCGTCTGGTCGCGGGGGACGCGCGGGCCGAAGCGCTTCCCCCTGGGGGCGTACCGCTACCACGTGGAGGAGTTCCTTCGCCGCGACCTCCCGAGGGTGGCCGCGCTGGCGCCGCGGGAGGCGGCGTGGCATGTGGCGCCGGGGTGCGCGTCGTGCGCGTACTTCCACCTCTGCCGCGACGAGGCGGACCGCACCGACGACCTGGCGCGGATCCCCGGGATGACCCCGCTGGCGCGGCAGGTGCTGCGCGAGTGGGGGATCCGCACGGTGCGGGAGCTGGCGACGAGCTTCCGCCGCGACACCTACACCGGGTGCCATGCGCTGGAGTCGGACGCGCCCCGGCTGAAGCAGCGCGCCCAGGCGCTCCGGTTCGGGAAGACGTTCGACGTGGAGCGCGAGACGCACCTGATGGGGGCGGGGGAGGGGACCCGCGTGGTGCTCAGCGCCGACGAGGACCCGGTGACGGGGACCTGCTTCGCGCTGGGGATCCGCGCGGCCGGAGCGGGCGTAGACTCGCGGGGTTCCGCCCGCGCCTTCCTGGCGGAAGCGGGGACCCGGGCGGCGGAGCGCGCCATGCTCCTCGGCTTCCTGGCGCACCTGGACGGGGTGATCGCCGACGCCCTCGCGGCCCCGTCCGGCCCCACCGGCGGAACCGGACGTCGGAGCGGGGGGGCAAGCTCGCTCCACTTCTTCGTCTACGATCGCGACGAGCTGGCGCTGTTGCGCGCCGTGCTGGAGCGCCACCTCGGCGACCCCGCCCTGCACCCCGCCATCGCGCGGGCGCTCGGCGTCCTCTTCCCCGTGGACGAGGCGTCCGGTTCCCGCCCGCTCCGCGCCTCCCCCGGCACGGTGCTGGCCGACGCGGTCGCCGCGCTCTTCGCCCTCCCTGTCCCCTACACCTACGACCTGGCCTCCGTCTCCGACGCGCTGCGCCCCTCGGAGATGCCGCACGTCTTCGCTCCGCCGCCCGGGCTCACGCGGCCCCTCTCCGGGCGGGTGTCGTTCGAGCGGGCGCACGAGGCGTGGCACCGGGGGCCGGTGCGTGACGGGGAGCCGACGCCGGAGGAGGCGCGGGAGGCGCTCCGCGCGGCGGTGGAGTCGCGCCTGGCGGCGGCGGACTCGGTGCTCCGGGCGGTACGGGAGCGGGCGGAGCGCCGGGGGGCGAGCCGCCTGCGGCTGGAGGCCGAGCCCCTCCTCCCCGGGGAGAGCGCGGAGCCGATCCCGCATCCGCTCCTGGAGGCGCTGCGCGTCTTCACGCGGGTGGAGGCCGCCGCCGAGGCGGTGGCCATCCGTGCCCTGCACACCCGGCCCGCGGCGGAGCGGGCGGCGCACTTCGAATGCATCCGGGGGATGGAGCTGGCGGAGAGGCTCCCGGACGGGAAGCTGGTCTTCGAGTTCGACCCGGAGTGCCGCGACGCCAAGTTCAAGCCGGGCGACTTCACCCTGGTGCTCACCAACGAGGGGACCGACACCCTGCTGGAGGCGGACCGCAACCCCTGGCTGCGCCGGCAGCTCGCGGCGGAGCTGGTGGAGTACGACCTTTCCGTGTCCCCGCCGCGCGTGGTGCTGGCCCCGGGAGACCCGAAGGGGCTGGAGCGGGCCGAGCAGGACGGGAAGCTCTTCCTGGACCGGGTCTGCACGCTGGACCGCGCCCCGGGCGACTTCAGCACCCGGCGCATCCTCGCTACGCTGCGGGCCCTCGCGGTGGGGGAGGGGGAGGCGGGGTTCGTCCTCGCCCTCCTGGAAGGACGGGTCCCGGAGGGGTGGTTGCCCCCGGGAGCCGACGTGGAGGCGGTGCGGCGGGAGGTGCTCGCCCCGGCCGAGACCGTCTACCGCCGCCCCGTCCTGAACCCGGACCAGGAGCGGGCGTGGCGCGCCGCGTTCGAGCGCCCGGTCTCGCTGGTGTGGGGGCCGCCGGGGACGGGGAAGACGTACCTCCTGGCGTGGATGCTGGTGGGGCTCGCCGCCGCCGCGAGGCGGGAGGGCCGCCCCTGCCGCATCCTGGTCTCCGCAGCCACCCACCGGGCCATCGTCAACGTGCTGGTCCGGGTGGCGCGGGAGCTGGAAGCCACGCGGATCCCGAGCCCGCTCCGGGCGGTCAAGCTGCAGGGGAGCGGGAGCGAGGCGGACGCGGAGCTGGCGGGGACCCCGGTGGAGCTGGTCCCCGACGGCCGTCTCCCGGCGCTGCTGGCGGAGGCGGAGGGCGGGGAGCCGCTGGTGGTGGGGTCCACCGTCTGGTCGCTCTGGAAGCAGATGCGCGCGGCGCGGGCGCGGAACGGGGAGGGCGAGGGGGGCGGCGAGGCGCCGGTCCGCCCCTGGTTCGACGTGGTGGTGATCGACGAGTCGTCGCAGATGAAGGTGACGGAGGCGCTGATCGCCCTCTCCTCCATCCGCGCGCGGGGACAGGTGATCCTCTGCGGCGACGACAGGCAGCTCGCCCCGGTGATCCGCGGGCGCTACGGGGCGGGGAACGACTCCCTGTTCGGCTCCGTCTTCGCCCGCTTCGCCGGGTTCTTCCCCCGGCTGACGCTGCGGGAGAGCCGGCGGATGAACCGCGCGCTGGTGGAGTACCCGCGGGAGCTGTTCTATCCGGGGCTGGTGTCGATGTGCCCGGAGGAGCGGATCCGCTGCGCGGACCACGGGGCTCCCGCGGACGAGCTGGACGCGCTGCTCCGGGACCTCTTCTTCCGTCCCGAGGACGCGGTGGTGCTCTGCACCTACTCGGGGTTCCGGGCCGGGGCGCGAAACCCCTTCGAGGCGCGGCTGGCGGCGCGCCTGGCGAGACTGGCCCGGGCGGCGCTCCTGGACCCGGACACCGGGGAGCGCTTCACCCCGGAGCGCTTCGTCTCTCGCGCGCTGGCGGTGCTCTCCCCGCACCGGGCCCAGAACAGCGCCATCTACGCGGAGATGCTGGAGGCGGGGCTGGCGCGCGGGGAGCTCCCCGTGGTGGACACGGTGGAGCGGATGCAGGGGAACGAGCGGGAGATGGTGATCGTCTCCTACGCCGTGGCCGACGGCGAGTACGCGGAGCGGGAGGCCGAGTTCCTGCTCAACCCCAACCGCTTCAACGTCGCCATCACCCGCCCGCGGGGGAAGCTGGTGGTGCTGATGAGCGAGGCGGTGCTCGCGGTGCTCCCCCGCGACGAGGAGGTGATGACCGGCTCCCTGGCCATCAAGGGGTACGGCCGCCACTGCGCCGACGGGGAGAGGGAGGTGGAACTCCCCGCGCCGGACGGTCGGCCGGTGCCGGTGCGCTGCCGGTACCGTCGGCTCGGCTGACTGCTTGACGACAACGACCAGAGAGGCGAAGGGCCCGAGGAGCTTGCGCTCCCCGGGCCCTCACCGTGCCATGCCGCGGGTGCGGGTCAGGTGTTGCAGGATCCGTTCACGGCCCAGTTGTTCACGTAGTGGCGCGCGTTCAGGGTGCCTGCTACGCGGACGCCCCATCCCGCCATCCAGAGCAGGTTGTTGGAGATCCGGTCCGTCCCCGTCCCGCTCTGCCACCCGTTCACCGGCACCGGGCCCGCGAGGGGGCTGCCCCAGAAGCCGTAGTACAGGTTGCCCCACCACTCGTGGCGCAGCGTGCCGCTCTGCCACTGGTTGGCCCACCACGACCACCAGAGGAAGCTCTTCTTCCGCTGCCATTCCGTGGTGACCCGCGCCTCGGCGTAGAACCAGAGGTTGGTGATGGACGTGCTGCCCCGCATCCGGTAGCTGCTGCCGGCATACACGTAGCACGTGCCGAGCATCCGGGCCGCTGTGGCTCCTCCCTGGGTCGACACCGCCCCGTCGCGGATCTCCGTGGTCTCCACGTCCCGTACGGTCATCAGCGAGTCCTTCGTGGCCGGCGGCGCCGAGCTGAGCGTCGGGACCTGGTCCAGCAGCGCCACGTCGTGCGCGGCCACCTGGTAGACGTGGTCGCGGGTCAGCTTGAACGCGGACTGCTCGATCAGCACCTCCCCCTCGTGGTTCAGCACGGAGAGGAGCTGGTCGCTCACGGGGAAGTCCGCGCGGACCACGCCGTCCTTCTCGAGCGCCGTGGCCTCGTTCCCCGAGGGCTCCCCCTCCCGTGCCGTCCTCGCGGACTCCTCAGTCCACTCGTTCGGATCCAGGTATGCGCGGAGTGACTGGAACCCGGCGAGCTGCCCTTCCGCGTTCGCCAGATCCGCCGTTCCCGCGTCGCCGAGCTGCTTCAGGTAGCCCTCGAAGTGGCCCATGTCACGGAAGGCGAGCCGCCCATCCACCACCCGCGGCTGGAAGGCCGGGTCCACGGAAAACGCTGAGCCTCCCTTCGCCTGCGATGGCTCGAGGGCACTATCGCATCCATAGAATGTCATCATGAGTGCGGCGAGCGTGCCGCAGAGGAGTGCCGGCCGACGACGAGCATAAAGCATGGGATCTCTTCCTACATGAAGAAGTGGAGGCTCCGCAAGTGGAAGCAATGTGGCGGAGCCAGAACGGCGCCTAAGAAATAGGCGCATAGTATACGATATCAAATGTTCCCTGCTTACGCAAGTATTGTCGTTTCGGTGTCGACAGTACGTGGCCATGGAGGAGCCCCGGCAGCGACTGGATGTGCCTGGGACACAATCGTTTGGTGAGGACTGCGCTAGCCCGGCCCGGCTGCTAACGGCGGAACATGCCCTGGCTGGGCTGTTCGAACAGCCGTTCGGCCGGCGTGGCTCACGCCAGCACGGTGCGCCCCGCCAGGAAGTCCCGGAGCTGCTGCTCGTGGTCGTGCGACAGGTACCCGAACGGCAGCTCCTCGCTGGTGAAGGCGTGCACCTCGCTCGCCTCCAGCGGATCGTGGACGCTCGGCTCCCCCTCCACCCCCGCCACCACCGCGACGTTGATGGCGTGGACTCTGGGGTCGCGCCGCGGGGAGGAGTAGACGCCCAGCAGCCGCCGGACCTCCGTGATCCGCAGCCCGGTCTCCTCGTCCAGCTCGCGCCGCGCGGCCGTCTCCAGGTCCTCGCCCCAGTCGATCATCCCGCCCGGGAGGCTCCACCGGTCGTCGTCCACCCGGCGCAGCAGGACGATCCGGCCATCCGGCAGGAGGGGCACCACGGATACGCTGGGGATGGGGTGGCGGAGCAGGAGCCGCACCGCGGTGCGCAGGTAGCGCCAGATCTGCCGCCGCCGGGACGAGCGCCGCCGCCGGTCTTGGACACGGACCATCTCCGAAATCTCTCCCCGCGGGTGAAGGCCGGACGACCCGGCATGAGCCGCGCGCACTCTCGCTCTGCAATCGAGAGGCCGCCCGCGGCCCGTACGAGAGCACGGAGCCCGCGGGTCGTGCGACCCGCGGGCTCCATTCCTTCCGCAGCTCTCGATCCTCTCGCACCCTGCCGAGAGAAGGGCTGCCTGCCGAGCTACTTCGCCTTCTTTGTACGCTTGCCGCCGTCGGTCGGCGCGAAGGTCGTCAGCTCACCCAGCTCCCGCTCCACGTTGGCGAGCGGACTGAAGATGAACTGCACCCTCCCCGTGGTCAGGTTCGTCGAGCTCCCCCACAGGATCCCGGCCAGGTTCACGGTGCCGTCGGTGTTGAAGCCGAACACCGGGGACCCGCTGTCACCACCCGAGACGTAGGCGTCCACCAGGCTCTGGCAGAGCTGCGTGATCTCCGAGGCGCTCACGTTGATGTTCACGCAGGTGGAGGTCACCGCCCCCTGCGTCCACCCCGTGGTGCGGCCCACCTTGTTGAGGGTCTGCCCCTGCACCGGGGTCGGCTGCTCGCTCACGATCTGGTAGGTCGGGTTGAGATCGTCGATCCGCAGGGTGACCGTGTCGTTCGCCACGTTGGTGGTGTTGAGGATGGCGGTGCGCGCGATGCGGCCCAGGCTGAAGGACTGGCCGGCGCCGTACTGCGCGCGCGAGGCGTCGCTGTAGCGGCACTGGCGGCCGAGCGGGCAGTCCGTGCCGGAGGTGTACACCGGGTCCTCGACCTCGAACCCGACGAAGTTGTCCGGGTTGGGGATCACGCCGCCACGCGTGGCCTGGTAGTAGTCCGTGCGCAGGTCGGTGCCCCCCTGAACGTTGGTGCAGTGCGAGTTGGTCAAGAACGAGTTGGTCCCGCCGTCGACCGCGTTGAACCCCAGGGTGCAGACGCTCACCAGCGGACTGGCGGGCGAGGCGAAGAACTGGATCTGGTACCCCCCGTGCGGCGGGCGCACCTTGTCGCGCACCGAGGCGACCTGCTGCACCGGGCCGCGCAGCTCCACGACCGTGGCGGCGCTCGGAACGTTCAGCTCGGCGAGGGCGCTCGTGATCCCGGCCAGCGCCGCCGCGTCCACCCCGCCGAAGCGCAGCCGGTTGGAGCTCTCGTCCAGGTCGGCGGAGACCGCTCCGGAGACGGCGAGCGCCTTCGGCCAGGCCTGGCGGTACCACGCGTCGAGCTGCAGGTAGTCGTATTCGGCCTGGCGCACCTGCAGGTCCGAGGCGGTCCACCCGAAGCTCTCCAGGAAGCCGGCGAGTGCCTGCTCCGCTTCGGGTCGGCGGCTCGGGTCCGTCAGGTAGACGGTGGGTGCGCCGCTCTCGTCGATGAAGTACCCGCCGAAGCCCGGCACCGCCTGGGCCACGGCGAGCGGGTCCGGGGTGGGATCCTGCGACACCTCCGCAATGGCGAAGGAGACCCTGGACGATTCCGCTCCGGTCATCGCAGGCTGGTCGTTGCGGTCGCAGGCGCCCACGGCCAGCACGAGGATGGGGATCAGGTAGCAGCGCATACGGCACCTCTCCTGTTGGGGAATGCTACGGTGGCTCTGCTCGCTCGCATCCGGCTCCCCCGGGCGGTGAGGCGTCACTCACCCGGAGGAGTCCTCTGTCCCTCCGCGGCAATGGACATACCCGTGCCCCGCCCGCGTACTCCGGCTCCCATGTCACGGACCCGCCTTCGCGCGAGCACGCATAAGCCATTGTAAATCAATAGATTGTAAACTATCGAACGGAAGGACCCTCCGCTGCCTCCGGTCTCCTGGCCCGGCAGGGGCGCCGTCCATGCAACCCGCCTTCCTGGATTTGGTGCAGGTTTGCACAATTTCGCTGCATGAGGGTCCGGTCGACACGCGATATTTCGGGGCACCGGCTTCCCGTAGACCGGGGGGTTCCGCTCCCTCGCCGGCACTCGACACCGCTCCCCTGGCGGGTTACAATCCCCCGCCCGGAACCCCCCTCACGCGCAGAAGGACAGGTCGAGCCCATGGATGCCCTGAGAGCCGCCGACTCCGAAATCCACCGCCTCATGGTCGCCGAGGCCGAGCGCCAGGAGCACCAGCTGGAGATGATCGCCTCCGAGAACTTCGTCTCCCGTGCGGTCCTCCAGGCCATGGGCACCGTACTCACCAACAAGTACGCCGAAGGGTACCCGGGGAAGCGCTACTACGGCGGGTGCGAGGTGGTGGACGAGGTGGAGTCCCTCGCGCGCGACCGGCTCCTGCAGCTCTTCGGCGGCGACCACGCCAACGTGCAGCCCCACTCCGGCGCGCAGGCCAACATGGCGGTGTACTTCGGGCTCCTGGAGCCGGGCGACACCGTCCTGGGGATGAACCTGTCCGAGGGTGGCCACCTGACGCACGGCTCCCCGGTGAACTTCAGCGGCCGGCTGTACCGGGTGGAGGCGTACGGCGTGCGCCCCGACGATCACCGGATCGACTACGACCGCCTCCGCGAGCAGGCGCTCCGCACCCGCCCCAGGGTGATCATCGCCGGGGCGAGCGCGTACCCGCGGGTCATCGACTTCGAGGTGTTCGGGGAGATCGCCCGGGAGTCGGGGGCGAAGCTGGTGGTGGACATGGCCCACATCGCCGGGCTGATCGCCACCGGGCACCACCCCGACCCGGTCCCGCACGCCGACGTGGTGACCTCCACCACCCACAAGACGCTGCGCGGGCCCCGCGGCGGGCTCTTCCTCTGCCGGGAGGAGTACGCCAAGTCCCTCGACAAGCAGGTCTTCCCCGGGGTGCAGGGCGGCCCGCTGATGCACGTCATCGCCGCCAAGGCGGTGGCGTTCGGGGAGGCGCTCCGCCCGGAGTTCCGCGACTACTCCGCCCGCGTCATCGCCAACGCGCGTGCCCTGGCCGAGGGGCTGATGGAGCGCGGCTTCACCCTGGTCTCCAGCGGGACCGACAACCACCTCCTCCTGGTGGACCTGCGCAGCAAGGGGATCACCGGGAAGGTGGCGGAGAAGACCCTGGAGCGCGCGGGGATCACCGTCAACAAGAACACCGTGCCGGGGGAGACGGAGTCCCCCTTCGTGACCTCCGGGATCCGGATCGGGACTCCGGCGCTCACCACCCGCGGGCTGGGGATCGGGGAGATGCGGGAGATCGCGGGCTTCATCGACGACGCCATCCAGGCCCGGGACGACGAGGCGGCGCTGGAGCGGATCCGCGGCCGGGTGCGCGAGATATGCGACCGGTTCCCGCTGTACGGCGAGTGGGCGAGGGCGTAGGGGATCCCGCGGCAGGGTCGGGTGTAGTCATGCGGTTCCCGCAGGATCCCCATCCGCATCGAGCCATGGCGCAGCCGAAGAGAGCCTACATCGAGACGTACGGGTGCCAGATGAACATCAGCGACTCCGAGCTGATGCACGGCATCCTCGCCGAGCACGGGTACGCGGCCACGGACACCCCCGAGGACGCCGACGTGATCCTGGTCAACACCTGCGCCATCCGCGACCACGCGGAGCAGCGGGTGATCGGCCGGGTGGGCCAGCTCCAGCAGATCCGCCAGTCGCGCCCCGGGGTGGTGATCGGCGTCACCGGGTGCATGGCGCAGCGGATGGGGGGGGACCTGTTCCGGAACGCCGGGCAGGTGGACCTGGTGATGGGCCCCGACGCCTACCGCCAGCTCCCCGAGAAGCTGGCCGCGCTCGGCGCTCCGGCGGCCTCGAAGCCGGCGCCCCGCCCGGGTCTCCCGGTGATGGGCGGCGCCCCGCAGCACGGGGGGCTCACCGTGCTCGGCTTCGACCCCTTCGAGAACTACGAAGGGATCACCGCCCGCCGCGCCTCCGCCGTGTCGGCGTGGGTCCCCATCCAGCGCGGGTGCAACTACCGCTGCACCTACTGCATCGTCCCCTACGTGCGCGGCGACGAGAAGAACCGCGACCCGGAGCGGATCCTGGCCGAGGTGCGCGCGCTGGCGGCGGACGGGGTCCCGGAGGTCACCCTGCTGGGGCAGACGGTCAACTCGTACGAGCACGGCGACTGGGGCTTCCCCCGCCTGCTGCGCGAGGTGGCGCGGGTGGAGGGGATCCGGCGCGTGCGCTTCACCTCCCCCCATCCCAACGACTTCACCCGCGAGCTGGTGGAGGTGATGGCGGAGGAGCCCACCGTCTGCAGGCAGCTCCACCTCCCGGCGCAGTCCGGCCACAACCGGACGCTGAAGCGGATGCTGCGCCGCTACACGGTGGAGGAGTACCTGGAGAAGATCGAGTGGGTGCGCGAGGCCGTCCCGCACGTCGCCCTCTCCACCGACATCATCGTGGCCTTCCCGGGGGAGACGGAGGAGGAGTACGTGGCCACGCTCGACCTGATGCGCACCGTGCGCTTCGACGACGCCTTCATGTACAGGTACTCCCCACGCGACGGCACCCCGGCGACGCGGCTGCCGCAGGAGCAGTTCGTCCCGGATGAGGTGGGGCAGGCGCGGCTGGAGCGGCTGATCGACCTGCAGCGGGAGATCCAGCTGGAGATCAACCGCGGCGAGGTGGGGCGGATGGAGGAGGTGCTGGTGGAGAAGGAGGGGCGCCGCGGCGGGGTGCAGGGACGCACCGACTCCAACAAGGTGGTCACCTTCGAGGGGTCGCAGTCGCTGATCGGGAGCTTCGTGGAGGTGCGGCTCGTTTCCACCTCCGGCGCCACCTTCGGGGGCGAGCTGGTGGGCGCCATGGTCCCTGCCGGGCAAGTGGCCTGATGCGGGGCGGCTGGCTTGCGGTCGCCGCGCTCGCGCTGCTGGCTGCCGGATTCGCCTATCTCAACCGGGGCGAGCGGACGGTGCTGCACCTGGGGTTCACCACGCTGTTCCAGGCCCCGGTCGCCCTCGTGGTGCTCGGGGCCTTCCTGCTGGGGATGGTGGCAATGTTCCTCCTCGGGCTGCGGCACGACCTGAAGGTGCGGCGGGCGCTACGGGAGCGGACGGTGGCGGCCGATCGGGACGATACGGAGGTGTTCGGTTCCGGCTATCACCATCCGTCGGGTATCCGCTAAGGTCCGTCGAGGTCGGCTCCGCAGCAGTGGCCGCTGTAGAGCCGGCGGTACTGCTGCCGGTCTCTTCCGTGGGGGCAGGGAGCCTGCCGATACTACCGGCAGGCTCCCTGCCCTGGAGGGAGTTTCGGAAGCCGCCCCGGGTCTCCCTCCGCACACGATTGGGAAACGGTAGGTCCTCCATCCCCAACCCCCTTCCCCGCGATCGACGGAAAGGTGAGCACCGCAAACAAAGCCAGCCAGCACATCCCATCTTTAGATCGTTTTCGGACCATTTTTGTGCCTAATTCTTCCTGACTACTCCGCCAAACTCCGTCCGCTCGCCCGAATGAACTACCTGACACTCCCGCTGGTCCTCGCCTTCTTCGCGTTCCTCGCCGGTCTTCTCCCCGGGCTTCGTTTCGGTGGACCTCCGCTGCTCTTTGCTGCCGGTGCGGTTCTGACTCTCGTCGCCGGGGCGCTGTCCGGCCGGGCCCCGGCTACCTCGCACCCTAGTCGCGCCTCCGTCGCCCTGCTGCTGACCTTCGCCCTGGTGGGGGCGGCGCTCGGCGCTGGCGGGCACCACGGTGCGCTGGGCGACTGCCGTGCGCGGATCCCGGATGGAATGGCGCTGACGGTCCGCGGCGTCCTCGCAGCGAACGCCCGCGGCGTCGGGAACGACTTCGACGTGCGAAATCCGCTCGTCCCCGTCGCCATCGAGGAGGCGCGCACGGTGCGCGGCATCGTCCCCGGCTGCAGCGGGGAGGTTCGGGTTCGGATCCCCCGCAACGCCCCGACGATGCGGGCAGGCTCGGAGCTCACGCTGCAGGGAGGCTGGCGGGAGTTCGACGCACCCGTGATCCGGAGCGCGTGGCCCGCCGACCCTGCCTTCGCCGGGTTCCTGGAGGTGCGCGAGATCGCCTCCCGCTCGCCGCCCCGCTTCGCCTCCCACCCGCTCCTCACCCTCCGTGGGCGCACCGAGGCGCACCTCCACCGCATCTTCCCGCGCCACGGCGCGCTCGCGGACGCGCTGGTGCTGGGGCGGCGCGAGGGGCTGGACCGGACGATCAGCGACCGGTTCGCCCAGTCCGGGCTGGTCCATCTCCTCGCCATCTCCGGGACGCACGTCGCCCTGATCGCCGGGGTGCTCCTCCTCCTGGGGGGCGTGCTCCGGGTGCCCCGCGTCCCGCTCACCTGGAGTACCCTGGTCCTGGTCGCCGCCTACCTGGCGGTGATCGGCGCGCCCGCCTCCGCCGTGCGCTCCGGGATCATGGTGGGGCTGGGGCTGGTCGCGGTGCTCCTGCAGCGGCCCTCCGCCGCGCTCCCCGTCGTGGCCGCCTCGGCGTTCGTGATCCTGGGCTTCACCCCCGCCGCGGTCCTGGATCCGGGGTTCCAGCTCTCATATGCAGGGGTCCTCGGCATCCTCCTGCTGCGCGGGGCGATGCTGCGGCGGATTCCGGGTTCCTGGCGCGAGCACCCGGCGGGGCGCTGGACCGTGGAGTCGCTGGTGGTGAGCTGCGCGGCGTTCGTCGCCACCGCGCCCATCACGGCCTACCACTTCGGCCAGGTGGCGCCCGTCTCCATCCTCGCCAACCTTCCCGCGATCCCGCTCTCCGGGCTGGCGC
>DATAAL010000446.1:0-3489 GCA_036260145.1 Longimicrobiaceae bacterium
CCCGCGGGCGTCGAAGGCCCTGCAGTGCCCGTCCGGGGAGAAGACGCCCTCGCGGGGGAGGTAACCGCTCCGCAGCGGGACCCCGACGGCGACTCCGCCGGCCAGCACCGCGTCGCACTGGAAGTCCAGCAGGCTCTGGCACGCCAGGTGGATCGCCACCAGGGAGGTGGAGCAGGCCGTCTGCACCGACAGGCTGGGGCCGCGCAGGTTCAGCTTGTACGAGGCCAGGGTGGCCAGAAAGTCCTTGTCGTTGCGGATCCGGTGCTGGAGGAGGTCCGTCCCACGCGCCCCGTGGCGCGCCACCAGGTTCAGCAGGTAGCTGTTCATCCCCGCCCCGGCGAAGACGCCGATGGGCCCCGGGAAGGTGTCCGGGTCCAGCCCGGCGTGCTCCAGCGCCGTCCACGCCTGCTCCAGGAAGAGGCGGTGCTGAGGGTCCATCAGCTCCGCCTCGCGGGGCGGGAGGTCGAAGAACTCCGCGTCGAAGAGGTCGGCCCCCTCCAGGAATCCGCCCGCCGGGACGAACTCCGGGTGCCGCAGGAGCTCGGGGTCGGTCCCCGACTCCAGCAGCTCCTCGCGCGTGAAGACCGAGATGGACTCGGTCCCGCTCCGGAGGTTCCTCCAGAACGCCTCCACGTCCGGGGCCCCCGGGAAGCGGCAGGCCATCCCGACGACTGCGATCCTCTCCGGGCCCTCGTAGCTCGTGTCGCTCATGTAGAATCCGTGTGAATCGGGTCGCCGGGGGTAGCCCTCACCCGGCGCTACGCGCCACCCTCTCCCACAAGGGGAGAGGGTTGGTGGTTTCGTGGTTCTCCCCTCCCCCCTCGTGGGGGAGAGGCCGGGGGTGGGGGGCCTTGCGTTACGGAGCCACAGCCCGACCCCCGCGCCAGCGGGGGGCACGCCTACACCCTGCACTGCAGCCGTTCCCTACCGCCGGCGCACCTGTCGCTGCCGCTCGGCGCGGGCCTGCGCCCTCTGCAGCAGGGAAGATTCAGAGCCTGTTGCCACAACCCCCGGCCGCCGGGCGTACAGGTTGTACAGGTGCGATCCGGCGTACAGCTCGTCCTGCTCGGCGACCACCTCGAAGCCGTGGCGGTCCAGGAGTCTGGCGACCCGGTCCAGGGCGCCGTCCAGGTCGTGGACCTCCAGGACCACCTGGCGCACCTTCGTCCAGTCGGGCGGCTCGATCCCGTCCAGCACCTGCAGCTCGCTCTTCTGGCAGTCCACCTTGAGGAGGTCGATCCGCTCCACCCGGTGCTCGTAGATCACCTGCGAGAGCGGGCGGAGGGTGCAGCGGAAGGTCTCGCTCCGGAAGCGCTCCTCCAGCAGGTCGTCCGCGTGCCGCATCACCCCCTCCATCCCCTCCACCCCCTGCTGGAGCTGGTTCTCCATGATGGCGAGCAGCGTCCCGCGCTCCTCCTCCAGCCGGGGGTGGAAGGTCGACATCCCCGGGCTGTTGGGGTAGAAGGTGAACTCCGCCTCCCCCACCCGGTCCGAGATCCCGTAGTTGAAGAGCCGGGCGCGGGGGGCGTAGCGCGAGGCGTTGGCGCGCAGGATCTCGTAGATCCGCGGGGCGGGCTCGAAGGAGAAGGAGGTGAGCGCGTGCCCCAGGCTGTGCACGAAGAGGGTGAAGAGGCCGATGTTGGCCCCCACGTCGAAGACGCAGTCCCCGTCCGCCAGGGTGAAGCCGTGGCGCAGGTAGACCCGCTTCTCGAAGATGTCGTGGTAGAAGTACCGCGCCTCCGCCCGGCTCTGGTAGACGACTTCGTAGTCGTTGGGGAGGCGGATCGTGCGGCCCCGGAGGGCCTCCGGGATGGGGGGAAGGTGGCTCATCGCGGCTCCCCCGCGCGCCCGCGCCGCTGCGGCTGGCGCGCCTCCCGGGCCCGGCGCTGGCGCTCGGCCCGGTCGTGCAGCCCGGCGTGCCCGGACGAGTCCCCGTCGCCGCGCGACAGGTGCTCGGCAAGCGCGGCGACCGTGGGGTGGCGGAACAGCTCCACCACGGTGACCGGGCGGTCCAGCCTCCGGGCGAGCGCCTGGTGCACCACCGCCAGCCCCAGGGAGGTCCCCCCCAGCTCGAAGAAGTTGTCCCGGACCCCCACCCGCTCCGCTCCCAGCACCTCCCGCCACACCTCGGAGATGGCGCGCTCCAGGGCGTTGCGCGGCTCCACGTGCTCGGCCGCGGACGAGGGGACCGGCGCCGCGGCGCGGGGGAGCGCCCGGCGGTCGGTCTTCCCGTTCGGGGTGCGCGGCATCCGCTCCAGGTGGACGAAGAGCGAGGGGACCAGGTAGTCCGGGAGGCGCTCCGCCAGGTACGCCCGCAGCTCGGCCGCCGTGGGGGGCGTCCGGCGGGCGGCGGGGTCGACGGGCGAGGTGCGCCGCAGCGGCTGCCCGTCTCCCCGACGCTTCGCGTACAGCATCCAGACGTGCTCCTCCGGGCCGTCGCCGGGCGCGGTGATCGAGTGGCGGTCCACCAGGTGCTCGAACCCGTGCCGGCCCAGGAGCGCCGTCACCCGCTCCAGCAGGTCGTCGGTGTCCACCTCCATCACCACCTGCCGGATCCGCGGCCAGTGCTCGTCCTCGATCCCCAGCAGGACGTCGTACTCGCTCTTCTCCACGTCCACCTTGAGGAGGTCGATGCGCTCGATCCCCTCCTCCCGGATCACCCGCGACAGCGTCCGGATCGGGCAGGAGAAGGTCTCGGCCCGGAACCGCTCGTCCAGGAAGTCGTCCACCTCGGCGGTGGCGACCGGACCGGCCGCCGCCGCGGCGCCGCCCCCGCCCTCCCCGCGCGCCCAGCTCTCAATGGCCGAGCGGGCGAGCTGCCGGTCCCGCTCCCGGTCGGCGTAGCGCCCGGAGAGCCCCGACGAGTTGGGGTAGAAGGTGAAGAGCGCCTCCCCCTCCGCCTCGGCGAGTCCGGCGTTGAACACCCGCGCGTCCATCCCGAGGAGCGTGGTGTTGACCCGCAGCACCTCGAAGGTGTCCGGGATGGGCTCGAAGGAGTAGGTGCGGATGCCGGGCGCGCGGGCGTGGGCGAACAGGGTGAACATCCCGATGTTCGACCCCACGTCCACCACGCAGGCCCCGTCCTCCAGGGTGATCCCGTGGCGGAGGTACGCCTCGTCCTCGAAGATCTCCCGGTACAGCTCGCGGGTGATGTGGTCCTGCTGGTGCGCGATGACGGTCCCGTCCGGGAGCCGGAAGCGCGCGTGCCCCGCCAGGATCTGCTCCCGCTCCCCGGGCGTGACGGTAGGGATCGGGAGCCGTGTTCCGGATACCGACGGCACCACGTACGCCGCCAGGCGCCGCTCCCCCGTCGCCCCGTCCTCCACGGCGACGACCGCGCTCTCCCGCACCCCAGGGTGGGCGTCCAGCGCGGCCTCGATCTCCCCCGGCTCGATCCGGTGGCCGCGCACCTTGACCTGCTGGTCCGCGCGCCCCAGGAACTCCAGGATCCCGTCCGCGCGCCAGCGGGCCAGGTCGCCGGTGCGGTAG
>DATAAL010000447.1:0-2055 GCA_036260145.1 Longimicrobiaceae bacterium
CGCTCGCTCAGCCGCCGCACCGCGGCCACGTACTCCGGGGAGTGCACCCGGGTCAGCTCCGCCTCGGTGGCCGGCCGCGGCGGGACCAGGCGTACGTCGGGGCCCCGCAGGAGCCCCATCGCCTCGATCAGCGAGACGGTAAGCTCCAGGCGCTTCGGGTTGAAGGGGTGGTCGGGGCGGAAGCGGTATTCGAGGACGGCCGGGTCCCAGATCAGCGCCGACTTCATCCGGGCCTCACGTCGCCAGGAGGGCACGCACGTCCTCCTCCAGCGAGGGCCACCCCACCCGGAACCCCGCCGCCTCCAGTGCGCCCAGCGCCTCCCGCGGGTCGATGGTCCCCACGTGGAAGATCACCGTCTTGGCGCCCTCCACCCGCGCGGGGGAGACGAGCACGCTGACGATGTTGACGTGGTGCTCCGCCAGGATCACCACCGCGCGCGCCAGCTCCCCCGGGCGGTCGGCCAGCGCCACCTCCAGGCGCGAGGCGGGCTCCGTCCCGCCCAGGATCTGCACCATGGCCTGGAGGAGGTCGGTCTCGCTCAGGATCCCCAGCAGCCGCCCCGCGGGGTCCACCACCGGGAGCGCCCCGATGCGGTGCCGGCAGAGCGCCTTTGCGGCGTCCTCGATGGGGTCGCCGGGGGCGATGGTGACCACCTCCCGCGTCATCACCGCGGCGACGGGGGTGCGCTCCAGGAAGTCCACCCGCTCCGCGTCCGGCTCGGTGAGCGGGGAGGGCATGGCGAGCCGGATGTCGCGGTCGGAGACGATCCCCGCCAGCGTTCCGCCCCGGTCCACCACCGGGAGGTGGCGGATGCGGTGCTCGCGGGTGAGGCGCAGCGCCTGGCTCAGGGTGTGGTCGGGGCCCACGGTGACGGGGTCCCGGGTCATGCGGTGGCGTACGAGCATCTCGGTGCGGGGGTACGGCGGGAGAGAAGGGTCCGGACGGACTCAGGGGCGGACTTCCTCGCCCGGCTCCCGGCCGCAGAATCCGGGCCGGGTGACCACCAGCCGGGGGGTCCCACCCGGGTCAACCCAGACGACGGCGTTCTGGCCGGAGCGGACGCCGAGTTCCACCAGGAGCGGACGGACCGGACCGGGGAGGAAGAACCCCGGCTCCATCCAGCGGGCGGCGTCGGGGCCGGTCCCCCCGGCCACGGCGGGCCAGAAGGCGGCCCCCGCGCTCCGGATCTCCGCCTCCAGTGTCCGGTTCGCCTCCCGGTTCTCCTCCGGGGCGCGGAGGAGCGAGGCGGGGTTGTACGCGGTGACCACCCCGCCAGGGCGGAGCGGGGAGCCCGGCGGGACGGCGTCCGTCAGGCGGAGCACCAGGGTCCCGCCCGGGGAGTGTACCGTCCAGGTGGTTGCGAAGTAAGCGCGGAGGAGGCCGGAGTCGTCGTCCACGGGGGAGGGGCGGAGGCCCGGGACCGGGCCGCGGCGCGCTACAGGCGCTCTTCGCGCAGCAGGCTCCCGGAGGCGTCGTACACGCGGAGGACGTTGGCGCTCCCGTCGAGGTCGGCGTCGATCAACTGGTAAACCCGCGCGCCGTCGCGGAAGATCTCCACCAGGTCGCACGTCCCGTCCCCGTTGCGGTCGCTCCAGGTAGCCACGGGGAAGACTCCCGCGGTGAACCGGACGAACCGGGCACGGTCGCCACCGGCGGCCTCTCCCACGGCGCGCACCTGCCCCGCGTCGGCGCCGGAGGCCCGGGCCATGGCGCCGGTCCACGGCGACTGCCACCCTCCCTGCAGCTCGCCCAGACGGGGCATGGCGGGCATCTGGTTCGAGGGGGGGCGCCAGTCCTGAGCCCTGGCGCGGGACGCCAGCGCGGCGAGCGCGCACGCTCCAAGGAGGGCCAGAGCAAGACGTCGCTTCATGAGAACCTTCCGGGTGGGGGTAGGCTGCAATCTAAGGGTACCCGTCCGCCGGTGCCACGTTCCCGCGCCGGGGCGTGGCGGGGTCCGGTACGGGGGTTGCAGACGGCCCCGGTGTCTCCAACCTCCGCTCCGGAACCCCTTGCAGCACCGGTGAGCCATGCCCGATTCCGCCATCTCGCGCCCG
>DATAAL010000448.1:0-4266 GCA_036260145.1 Longimicrobiaceae bacterium
GTTATCGCTGGGGGTCAGGTGCACCTCGGCGCCGCGGGCGCGGAGCAGCTCCGCCAGCGGCAGCGCGATGGCCAGGGTGGACTCGGCCTCCCGCATCCCGGTGGGGCCGGTGGTCCCCGCGGGGGGGTGCCCCGGGTCCACCACGATGCGGATCCCGCGGAGCGGCTGCGCCGGGTCGATGGCCGGCGGGCGGCGGACCCGGAGGACCAGGGTGCCGTCGGGCTCGTAGAACGCCTTGTACCCCCACGGGGCGCCCGCCAGGGCGATCCGCATCCGGGTGGAGCCGCCCGCCGTGGGCTCCAGGGTGATCCCCCGCAGGAAGGGGTCGCTCGCCGGGCGCGGGGCCTCCCCCGGCGCGGCGCGGTACAGCGTCACCACCAGCCCGGCGCCCTCCGGCTCCACCAGGAAGGGGAGGTGCGCGGCGCGGACCCGCACGTCCACCCACCCCGCGGCGGGCCGGACCTCCACCCTCCCCAGGGTGGCCGCGCTCATGACCATCGTGCCGGTGTCGGCCAGGGTCACGGCGGAGGCGCCCACCCACGCCGCCGTCGCGCTGTCGAGCTGCACGCGGAGCTGCGCTCCGCGGCGCTCGGTGGCGACCAGCGAGGCCCCGCGGGGGAAGAACCAGCGGTAGGTCCCGGTGGGGGTGGGGCGCCCGACGGCGGCATCCGAGCCGGTCGCCAGGGTGTCCGCGCCCCCGGTCACCGCCGCAGGGAGCGGCCGGGGGAAGACGGTGCGGGCCGGCGCGGCGGGGGCGGCGGGGGCCGCGGTGTCGGGCTCCACGGGAGCCGGACGCGCCGCCTGCGGGGGGGCGTACGCCAGGGCGTGGCGCGCCTCCCGCCCTCCGGCGCGCGCCACCAGCTCGAAGCGGCCGTCCTCCGGGACGGGGAGGAAGGCGACGAAGGCCCCGTTCGGCGCCACGGGAACGGGGATCCCGTTGATGGCCAGCGCGGCGCCACCCGTCCCCACCGAGCCCCACACCGCGGTGGAGTCGGTGCGCGGCCGGGGGGTGTCGGGGGTGGGGTAGACCACCCCGATCCCGAGCGGGCCCTCCACGCGGGGGATCGGCGGGAGGGCGGGGCTGATCGGCACATACGGGACGGCCCGGAGCGCCGGCTCCGGCGGGGGTCCCGGCCCCGGGTCCGGGCGGGGGCCCGGCTCCACCGGGCGGGGGGCGCAGGCGCCGAGCGACACGAGCAGGACCAGCGCAGCCGGGAGGGTGCGCTGCGAAACCGAAGGCATGCGAATTCTCAAGGACGGTCTCCCTCTGAAGTGCGCGGGGAGAACTTGCAAGCGCCGGGCCGGACCCCGGCCGGAGGACGCCGTGCTCCGGGTTGCCTCCGAGCCGCGACCCCTTTATTTATTTTCGCCGTCTTCCACCCAGATCCTTCCATTCACCACCCGCACCACCGGAGAGGACTCATGCGTCCCGTTCCCGTCGTTCGTACCGTTCTCCTCACCTCCCTGGTCGCGCTGGCCGCCTGCGCCGACGACCCCCGCGACCCGTCGCCGCTCGCTCCGCCGGACGCTCCCGCGGCGTCCGCCGCGGTGCAGGACCCGGACGTTCCGCCCCGCACCCAGCAGCGCCCCGGGACCTTCCTGGAGCTCTCCGACGCCGAGCTGTGGCGCTACATCGCGGAGGGGGAGGGACGGGCGATGGTGGGGCTCAAGGCTCCCGGGCGGAACCGCGGGGTATGGCGCGGCCGGGTGCTGCTGGACAGCGGGGAGTGGGCGCAGGCGCGCAACGCCGTGCTCGGCCAGCGTGGGGTCACCCTGCTCCGCGACGACGACCTCCTCCCCCGGGTGGAGGTGAAGCTCGCCGGCCCGGAGGCGCTCGCCGCCGTCCGCAGGCTCCCCCTGGTGGACTACGTGGAGCCGGTGCAGGTCGAGACGCCGCTCCAGCAGTTCGCGGGGTCGGGCGGGTGCGGTTGGGGGAGCGCCTGGACGGGCGACCGGCAGTACACCGCCTCGGGCGACCTCTACTCGCAGAAGTTCAAGGCGATGCGCATCCCCGAGGCGTGGATATGGAGCAGCGGCGCGGGGGTCACCATCGGCCTCACCGACACGGGGATCTCGGTGAACCAGGCGCAGCTCCTCAGCCAGTTCGCCACCGGCGAGAGCACCGGCCGGACAGTGCGCCTCTTCTACGTGACGCACCTGGGGAGCGCCTACGACGAGTGCGGCCACGGGACGCGCATGGCGGGGATCATCGTCGCTCCGCGCGACGGGCGCAGCGTGGGCGGGGTGGCGTGGAAGTCCAACCTGATCAGCGTGCGGCAGGCCAACGGGGTGGCCGCGGTCTCCAGCAGCGACGCGGCGGGCTCGGTGCGCGCGGCGGCGCAGAACGGGTCCAAGGTGATCGTGATGGCCTGGGAGTCGCTGAACTGGTGGTGGCAGGTCTCCGACGAGATCGAGTACTGGCACTACAACCGCCCCATCCTCTTCCTGGGGGCGGCGGGGACCTCCGGCTGCGGGGACGGAATCCTGGACAGCAACGTGGTCTTCCCGGCGGACATGCCGGAGGTGATGGCGGTTACCGGGATCACCTACCCGGGCGGGGGGGTGCCCTGCGGGATCCACCGCGGGGAGGACGTGGAGGTGACCGCGTATCTGGACGTGCCGAGCACCGGGCGGTACACCGCGGACGTGGTGACGATGGGGGGGAGCTCCAACGCCACGGCGATAATAGGCGGGATCGCGGCGCTGGTGTGGTCGCGCACGCCCTCGCTCACCAGCGACCAGGTGCGGGCGCGGCTGCAGCAGGCCGGCGCGTACTATCCCTACCGGCACCCGGAGCAGGGGTACGGGCTGGTGGACGCCTCCTGGGCGGTGCTGGGGTACGATCTGGGGGACCTGAAGTAAAACCCTGTGGGGAGGGTCGGAGCGGCTCCGTGGCCGGGGCCGCTCCGGGACCCCGGAAACCGGAGTCGAGAGATGCAGCAGCCCGAGGTCTGGCTCCGCGGCCCCGTGGAGGGGGTGCCGCCCGTGCTGATGCCCGCCGCCCACGCCCTCCTCCAGTCGGCGGAGGACCTGCGGCGGGTGACCCTCCCCCTGACGGTCCGGGAGCTGTGGATCACCCCCGGCGGGGCGGCCTCTGTGGGCTTCCACCTGCGGCACGTGGCGGGGAGCATCGACCGCCTGCTGACCTACGCCCGCGGGGAGGGGCTGGACGACCGCCAGCGCGCCGCGCTGGCCGCCGAGGGGGAGCCGGGCGATCCGCCGGAGGAGGCGGCCCCACTGGTGGAGGGCGCCGAGGCGGCGATCCGGCGCGCGGTGGAGACGCTCCGCTCCACCCCGGAGGGGAGCGTCTTCGAGCCCCGGAAGGTGGGGCGCGCGGGGCTCCCCAGCACGGTGCTGGGGCTCCTCTTCCACCTGGCGGAGCACACCCAGCGGCACACCGGGCAGGTGATCGCCACCGCGCGGATCGTGCGGGGGCTGGGGCTCGTGGATGCGTCGCGCTGAGGGGAGCATGGACGAGACGCTGCTGGGCGACTGAATGCTCCTGCTGCTGCACTTGCCACGGTGTACGCACGTGCATACATTTTCTCCGTGCGCTACGAATGGGACCCAGCCAAGGCGGAGGCGAATGCGGCCAAGCACGGGGTCCGCTTTTCTGACGCGATCTCCGTCTTCGCGGATGAGCAGGCCCTCACGATCGACGATCCGCACCCGGAGGAGGAGCGCTTCATCACCCTCGGGATAGACGCCTTCGCCCGTGTGCTCGTGGTCGTCTACACGTGGCGAGGCGAGTCCATCCGTCTGATCTCGGCGCGCAAGGCCACGCGCGCCGAGCGCAACCAGTACGCCAGGGGAGAGCCGTGAAAGAGGAGTACGATTTCAGCGCGGGCCGGCGCGGCGCTCTCGACCCACTCCCGCCGGGGAAGACGCGCATCACCATCCGCCTGGATGACGACGTGCTCGACTGGTTCCGCGGCCAGGTGGAGAGCGCGGGCGGGGGCAATTACCAGACGCTCATCAACTCGGCGCTTCGCGAGTACATCGAGCAGCGCAGAGAGCCGCTCGAAGAGACGTTGCGGCGCGTGCTTCGGGAGGAATTGCGTCGTTCCGCGTAGGCGGACTCCGGCGCAATCCCCCTCGCGCCTAACAGGAGCGTCAGGCGCACGACGATGGGTTGCCGAGCTCATCGCCATGCCGACGGCCGCCGCGCATGGTCGAGATCCCGTAACGCTGCCGGGATCGCGATGGCCGCCGAGCTTCTCCCAGTAAGCGGAACGGCCCCGGAGAGAATCACTCTCCGGGGCCGTT
>DATAAL010000449.1:0-3178 GCA_036260145.1 Longimicrobiaceae bacterium
GCTCGCCAAGCGACACGGCGCCGTGCCGCTTGGCGAGCCGCTCCCCGTCCGGGCCCAGGAGGAGGGGGACGTGCAGGAACTCCGGGGGGAGGAGCTCCAGCGCCCGGTAGAGGAGGAGCTGCCGGGCGGTGGAGGGGAGCAGGTCGGCGCCGCGGACCACATGGGTGATCCCCATGGCCGCGTCGTCCACTACCACCGCGAGCTGATAGGCGGCCACCCCGTCCCGGCGGCGCACCACGAAGTCCCCGGTCTCCGCCTCCGGGTCGAAGGCCACCGGGCCCTGCAGCAGGTCGCGGAACCCCACCTCCCCTGGGGAGACGGGGAAGCGGAGCGCCGCCGGGCCGTCCCGCTCCCCGGCCGGGCGGGCGCGGCAGGTACCCGGGTAGCGGGGCCCCTCGTCGGCGGGGCCGTGGGGGGCGCTGGCCGCCGCGGCGATCTCCCGGCGGGAGCAGCGGCACCGGTAGAGGAGTCCCCGTTCCTCCAGCCGCCCGAGCGTCTCCCGGTACAGCGCCTCGCGCTCCGACTGGAGGTAGGGGGCGAAGGGGCCACCCACGTCCGGTCCCTCGTCCCAGTCCACCCCCAGCCAGCGGAGGTCGGCGAGCTGCGCCTCCGCGTACCCGGGCCGCACCCGCCCGCGGTCCAGGTCCTCCACCCGCAGGACGAAACGCCCGCCCGCGCTCCGGGCGTGCAGCCACGCCAGGAGGGCGGTGCGGGCGTTCCCCAGGTGGAGCCTCCCCGTGGGGGAGGGGGCGAAGCGGCCGCGGACCATCGACTCCGCTACAGGTCTCCCAGCATCCGGTCCACCCGGGCCTCTAGTGAGGGGCGGGTGTCCCCGGCCAGGGCGCTCTCCAGCAGGTCGGCCAGCTCCTCGCCGAAGTCCCCGGGGAACTTGCGGTGCAGCCGGACCAGGGGGGCGAAGGCCAGCAGCACGGTGCGCTCCCCGCCCTCCGGCTCCTCCTCCCCGTGGTCCCCCTTCCACGCCTCGGGGTTGCTGCTCCAGGGCTCAGTGGCGCCCGCTCCCTCCTCCTCGTCTGCCTGCTCGTCCTCCGCCTCCGGGGTGCCGTGCAGGGTGACGGAGAGCCCCACCATCGCCCGGATCTCCTCGTCGGGACCCTCCGGCTCCTCGGCCAGGAGCCCCAGGTGGACCGGCTCCAGGATGGCCTCCTCCAGGATGGCCACGGTGGCAGGGGGGAGGATGGCCCGGAAACTGGGCCGCTCGTTCCCGGCCACGTAGAACGCCACCGGGATCAGCTCCGAGTCCTCGGGGACCAGCCCGTCGGCCTCCACCTCGCGGATCTCCATCTCCACCGGCTCTTCCCGCAGATAGACGTGCATCGGTGCTTTCCGGAATCCAGGGACGGCGCGCACGCGGGCCCACGCGCGGACCCGCTCCACCCGGCCTCATACCCTGCGGAGGCGGCAGGGTTCGGCGGACGCGCAAATCCTCCCTAGCACACATCTTGCCCTCGCCCCCGGCGTTCTCTCGTCCGCATCCGTTCCCGGGACCTCATGCACACCGAGACCGCCCCCCCCGTCGGCGCTCCGGACCGCCTGGACGCGCTCCGCCGCACCGGCCTGCTCGACTCGCCCGCCGAGGAGTCGTTCGACCGCCTCACCCGGCTGGCCGCCCGCTTCCTGGACGCGCCGGTGGCGCTGGTATCGCTGGTGGACCGGGACCGGCAGTTCTTCAAGAGCTGCGTGGGGCTCCCGGAGCCGTGGGCCACCGGGCGGGAGACCCCCCTCTCCCACTCCTTCTGCCAGCACGTGGTGATCCGGGAGGAGCCGCTCATCGTGGAGGACGCCCGGGAGCACCCGCTGGTCCAGGACAACCTGGCCATCCCCGACCTGGGGGTGGTGGCCTACGCGGGGATCCCGCTGGTGACTTCCGGAGGGCAGGTGCTCGGCTCCTTCTGCGCCATCGACACCCGGCCGCGCCGGTGGACGGAGGAGGAGATCGGGACGCTGCGCGACCTGGCGGGCGCGGTGAGCGCGGAGATCGAGCTGCGGCGGGCCGCCCGGGAGCTGGTGGAGAGGACGGAGGAGGTGGTGGCCGCGCGGGCGGAGGCCGAGGCCCGTCAGACCTTCGAGGAGCTGGTGCAGGGGCTGGACGCCGTCGTCTGGGAGAGGGACGTCCCCACCTTCACCTTCACCTTTGTGAGCCGGCGCGCGGAGGAGGTGCTGGGATACCCGGTGGGTCGCTGGCTGGAGGAGCCCGCCTTCTGGCAGGACGTCCTCCTGCACCCGGAGGATCGGGCGTGGGCGCTGGACTTCTGCGCCACCGCCGCCCGGGAGGCGCGGGACCACACCTTCGAGTATCGGGCCGTGGCCGCGGACGGCCACACCGTCTGGCTGCGCGACCGGGTGCGGGTGGTGCGCGGCGGCGGCGGGGAGCCGCTCCGGCTGCGCGGGATCATGGTGGACGTCACGGAGGAGAAGCGGGCGGAGGAGGACCTCCGCACCCGGGCGGCCCACGCGGCCCTCTCGGCCGACGTGGGGGTCACGGTCGCCGAGGGAGGCTCGCTGCGCCACGTCCTCCAGGGGTGCACGGAAGCGATCGTGCGGCACCTGGGCGCGGCGTTCGCGCGCGTGTGGGTGCTGAACGAGGCGGAGCAGGTGCTGGAGCTGCAGGCCAGCGCGGGGATGTACACGCACCTGGACGGGCCGCACGGCCGCGTCCCCGTGGGCGCCTTCAAGATCGGGTGGATCGCGCAGGAGAGGCAGCCGCACCTCACCAACGACGTGCCGAACGACCCCCGGGTGAGCGACCGGGAGTGGGCGCGCCGGGAGGGGATGGTCTCCTTCGCCGGGTACCCGCTGCTGGTGGAGGGGAGGCTGGTGGGGGTGGTGGCGATGTTCGGGCGCGAGCCGCTCACCGAGGACACCCTGGAGGCGCTGGAGGGGGTGGCGGAGCGGATCGCCTTGCTGGTGGAGCGCAAGCGGACGGAGGCGGCGCTGGAGCGGCGGGAGCATCAGCTCCGGGAGGCGCAGCACCTGGCGCAGCTCGGGAGCTGGGAGTGGAACGTGGCCTCCAACCGGGTGACCTGGTCGGAGGAGCTGTACCGGATCTACGGCCTGGAGCCGCAGTCGGAGGCGATCCCCTTCGAAGACTACCTCGCCAGGGTGCACCCCGACGACCGGGACCGGGTCCGCGCCACGCTCGAGGAGGTGTATCGGGAGG
>DATAAL010000450.1:0-17486 GCA_036260145.1 Longimicrobiaceae bacterium
TCCGACGAGGCGCTCCGCGCCGCGGCCGATCTCTCCCACCGCCACCTCCACGACCGCCGCCTCCCGGACAAGGCCATCGACCTGCTGGACGAGGCCGGGGCGGGGATCAAGCTGAAGCACGCCGGGGGGGAGGAGGTGCCCACCGTGGGAGAAGCGGAGGTGGAGGCGATCCTGGCCACCATGGCGCAGATCCCCCCGCGCACGGTGAGCCGCTCCGACAAGGAGCGGCTACGCACCCTGGAGGCCGACCTGCGGGCCCGCGTCTTCGGGCAGGAGCGCGCCGTGGAGCAGGTGGCCGCGGCCATCAGGCTGGCGCGCGCCGGGCTGCGCGACCCGCGGAAGCCGATCGGCTCCTTCCTGTTCACCGGGCCCACGGGGGTGGGGAAGACGGAGGTGGCGCGCGCCCTGGCGGAGACGCTGGGGATGGAGCTGATCCGCTTCGACATGTCGGAGTACATGGAGCGGCACACGGTGTCGCGGCTGATCGGCGCCCCGCCCGGGTACGTCGGCTTCGACCAGGCCGGGCTCCTCACCGAGGCGGTGAACCGCACCCCGCACGCCGTCCTCCTCCTGGACGAGATCGAGAAGGCGCACCCCGACGTCTTCAACCTCCTCCTCCAGATCATGGACTACGGGAAGCTGACCGACAACAACGGGAAGCAGGCCGACTTCCGCAGCGTGATCCTGATCATGACCAGCAACGTCGGCGCGGAGGACGTGTCGCGCCGGAGGGTGGGGTTCGGGGGGGAGACGGGGGAGGGGGAGGACGAGCGCGCCTTCGAGCGGACCTTCACCCCCGAGTTCCGCAACCGGCTGGACGCCCGTATCTCCTTCGCCCCGCTCACCCTCCCGGTGATGGAGCGGATCGTGGAGCGGATGATCGGCGAGCTGGGCACCCTCCTGGCTGAGCGGGGGGTGGAGATCGAGATCACTCCCGCCGCCCGCGCCCGCCTGGCCCGCCGCGGGCTGGACCCGCTCAACGGCGCCCGTCCCCTGGCCCGGCTGATCCAGGAGGAGGTCAAGCGCCCCCTGGGCGAGGAGATCCTCTTCGGGCGGCTGGAGCACGGCGGGAGGGTGGAGGTGGACGCGGCGGAGGAGGGGGACGGGTTCGGGTTCCGCTTCCCGGACGCGGAGTAGCGCCGCGTGCAGTCTCCTCCCTTCTTGGCAGGATCCTCCCTTCAGGAGCTTGACCGCATGGACCATCCGCTTCGCAGAAGCACGCTGCTGCTCGGCCTGGGCGCGGCCCTCGGGGCCTGCACCCCCCCGGCGCCGCCTCCGCCACCCGCCCCTGCCGCGCCTCCGGCTACGGACGGGGTACCGGAGAGCCGTTCCGTCTACCCGGAGACCCGCCGGTCCGACCAGGTGGACGACTACC
Source organism: Longimicrobiaceae bacterium (assembly GCA_036260145.1). Classification (GTDB taxonomy): domain Bacteria; phylum Gemmatimonadota; class Gemmatimonadetes; order Longimicrobiales; family Longimicrobiaceae; genus JAFAYN01. Next base: position 1,376 of record DATAAL010000450.1, read on the forward strand.
ACGGCACCCGGGTGGCCGACCCCTACCGGTGGCTGGAGGACACCGACTCCCCCGAGACCGGGGCGTGGGTGGAGGCTCAGAACCGGGTCACCTTCGGCTACCTGGAGACCATCCCCGAGCGGGAGCGGATCCGCCGCCGGCTCACCGAGCTGTGGAACTACGAGCGGTACGGCGTCCCCTCCCGGGAGGGGGGGAAGTACTTCTTCTTCCGCAACTCGGGTCTGCAGAACCAGTCGGTGCTCTACGTGCAGCGCACGCTCGACGCCGAGCCCCGGGTGCTGCTGGATCCCAACACCCTCTCCCCGGACGGCACGGTCTCACTGACCTCGCTGAGCGTCTCCGAGGACGGGCGCACCCTGGCCTACGGCACCTCCTCCGGGGGCTCCGACTGGAACGAGCTGCGCGTGCGCGACGTGGAGACGGGGCAGGACCTCCCCGACCACCTGCGCTGGATCAAGTTCTCGGCCGTGGCGTGGACGCACGACGGGAAGGGGGTGTTCTACAGCCGCTACCCGGAGCCGTCCGGGAACGCGCTCACCGCGGAGAACCTGAACCACAAGCTGTACTACCACCGGCTGGGGACGCCGCAGTCGCAGGACGTGCTGGTGTACCAGCGCCCGGACCATCCGGAGTGGCGCTTCTCCCCCTGGGTCACCGACGACGGGCGCTACCTGGTGATCTACGTCTCCTACCAGACGAGCAGGAACGACCTCCTCTTCGTGGACCTGGGGAGCGCGCAGCGCCCGCGGATCGACGGGGAGGTGAGGGGGCTGGTGGGCGGCTTCAACGCCAACTACAGCGTGATCGGCAACGACGGCCCGGTCTTCTACGTGCGCACCGACCGGAACGCACCGAAGGGGCGGGTGGTGGCCATCGACACCCGCCGCCCGCAGGAGGCCCACTGGCGCACCGTCATCCCCGAGGGGGAGGACGTGCTGCAGGGGGTACGGATCATCAACAACCAGTTCGTCGCCAGCTACCTGCACGACGCCTCCGACCGGGTGCGGATCTTCTCCCTGGACGGGAGGCCGGGGCGGGAGATCCGGCTCCCCACGCTGGGGACGGTGGGAGGGCTGAGCGGGGAGCGGGGGGACACGGAGATGTTCTACTCCTTCACCTCCTTCCTCTACCCCACCACCATCTTCCGCTACGACTTCCGCACGGGGCAGTCCACCGTCTTCCGCCGGCCGCAGATCGGCTTCGATCCGTCGGCGTACGAGACGCGGCAGGTGTTCTACCCGAGCCGGGACGGCACGCAGGTCCCGATGTTCGTCACCCACCGCAGGGACCTCCGGCTCGACGGGAACAATCCCACCCTGCTCTACGGCTACGGCGGCTTCAACGTCTCCATGACGCCGGGCTTCTTGGTGAGCAACCTGGTGTGGCTGGAGATGGGAGGGGTGTACGCGGTGGCGAACCTCCGCGGCGGCGGGGAGTACGGGGAGGAGTGGCACCTGGCGGGAACCAGGGAGCGCAAGCAGAACGTCTTCGACGACTTCGTCGCCGCGGCGGAGCACCTGGTCGCCCAGGGGTACACCTCTCCCGGGAAGCTGGCGATCTCCGGCGCCTCCAACGGCGGGCTCCTGGTGGGGGCGGCCATGACGCAGCGGCCCGACCTCTTCCGGGCGGCGCTCCCGGCGGTGGGGGTGCTGGATATGCTGCGCTACCACAGGTTCACCATCGGCAAGGCGTGGGCGGTGGACTACGGCACCGCCGACGAGCCGGAGGGGTTCCGCTACCTGTACGCCTACTCGCCGCTGCACAACCTGAAGCCCGGCACCTGCTACCCGGCCACCCTGGTGACCACGGCCGACCACGACGACCGCGTGGTCCCGGGGCACTCCTTCAAGTTCGCGGCGGCGCTGCAGGCCGCGCAGGGATGCGGCAACCCCACGCTGATCCGCATCGAGACCCGCGCGGGGCACGGCGCCGGGAAGCCGACGAGCAAGCAGATCGAGGAGGAGACGGACCGGTGGGCCTTCCTGGTGAAGGAGCTGGGGGTGCGGGTGGGGACGTGAGCGTACGGCCTGGTTGAGCCGCCGGGTCCGGGGCGCGGCACCGGCTACACGGGGTCCAGCTCCGAGGTACAGTGCGCACAGCGGGTGGCGCGGATGGGGATGGTGAAGCGGCAGTAAGGGCACTCCCGGTCGGTCGGAGCCGCGGGCACCGACTCCGTGCGCCTGCGCATCCGGTTGTAGGAGCGCACCAGGAGGAACACCGCGAAGGCCACGATCAGGAACTGCAGGACGTTGTTGATGAAGATGCCGTAGTTGAGGGTTGGCGCCCCGGCCTCCTGGGCCTTCGCCAGCGACTCGTACTCCTGGCCGGACAGGCTGACGTGCAGGCTGGAGAAGTCCACGCCCCCGGTCAGGAGTCCGACAGGTGGCATCAGGATGTCCTTGACGAAGGAATCCACGATCCGGGTGAAGGCCGCACCGATCACGATCCCCACGGCCAGGTCGAACACGTTGCCGCGGGCGATGAACTCCCTGAACTCCTTCCACATGGCGGGCTCCGAACTGGGGGTGAGAAGGTGCCTACGGGACCAGGATCCGACCCATACGTCGAGGACTACGGTACGGCGATGGAAGGCGGGGGTCGGGTGCCGTTGGCGGTTGCCGTCGCAGTTGCGTGAGGGATGTGCGCCCGAAGGGGCGAGACCCCGCGGCACTTTGCGCGGTCTCGCCTCCGTTGGACACGGTAGTTTCGTGTCCTACGGAGCGCCAGTCCGACCCCCGCGCCAGCGGGGGGCACGCCCGAACGGCGCGGTTCAAGGAAGCAGTCCGGGCACCACCCTTGCAACCGCCGCCCCCGCGTCGCAGTCGCGGGGACGGGAACCCCGCCAGGCCACCCCACGGAAGACGGTGCATGCCCAACCCCACGGAGCTCCCCCTCGAAGAGCTGACGCGCCGGCTGGACCCGGCGAGGATCGAGCGCGACGTCCCCCTGGCGCCCTATACCACCTTCAAGATCGGCGGCCCGGCCGACCTCCTGTACCGGGCCCGCACCCCGCGGGAGCTGGCGGAGGCGGTGACCGCCGCGCGCGAGACGGAGACCCCCTTCTTCCTCCTGGGGATGGGGGCCAACATCCTGGTGGGGGACCGCGGCTTCCGCGGGCTGGTCATCCGCAACGAGGTGGAGGGGATCGAGTTCCTGGACGAGACGCGGGTGCGCGCGGGGTCCGGGGCGCGGGTCTACCACGAGCTGATCCAGGCCACGGTGTCGCGGGGGTTGGGGGGGCTGCACCATTACGTGGGGATCCCCAGCACCGTGGGCGGGGCAATCTGGCAGAACCTGCACTTCCTTTCCCCCCCGCCCGAGCGCGAGCGGACCGTGTTCGTGGAGGAGGTGGTGGAGGGCGCCACCCTCCTCACCCAGGAGGGGGAGGTGCGGGAGGTGGACCGCGCGTACTTCCGCTTCGGCTACGACTACAGCATCCTGCACGAGCGGCGGGACGTGGTGCTGGACGTGACCTTCCGGCTGGAGCCGCACCCCCCCGAGGAGCTGCGTACGGTGATCCGCGAGAACCTCCGCTGGCGCGACGACCGCCACCCGGACCTGTGGCTCTACCCCAGCGCCGGCTCCATCTTTCAGAAGATCGAGGGGGTCGGCGCGGGGCGGCTGATCGACCAGTGCGGGCTCAAGGGGCACCTGCACCCCAGCGGCCGCGCCGGGATCTTCCACCGCCACGCCAACATCATGGTGAACCTGGGGGGCGCCACCGCCCGCGACATCCGCGAGCTGATCGAGCTGGCGCAGACCACGGTGGCGCGAGAGCTCGGCTACGAGCTGAAGCCCGAGATCGGGATGATCGGGGAGTTCTGACCCCGGAGGGAGCCGGGTGTTAGGGGGAAGCGACGAGGCGCCGCTCCGGACCGGAGCGACGCCTCGTTCGTGCGGGCACGACCAGCTTACGCCGGCACGCCCAGACGGGCGACGTTCTCCGCCGCGGGACCCTTCTCGCCCTGCACCAGGTCGAACTCGACCGTCTCACCCTCGGTGAGCGTCTTGAAGCCGTGCCCCTGGATGGCGGAGTAATGGACGAAGCAGTCCTTCTCTCCGTTCGCCGGTGTGATGAAGCCAAAGCCCTTGGCGTCATTGAACCACTTCACCGTTCCGCTGATCCTCATGCTGCACTCCTGTGTGGTGGTGTGATCGGGGTCCGGCATCGCCGCACCAGCCGACGGGTACTCGTGGGCATCTCAGCTTCGCCCCCCACGCTGGGCCATTCTGCGGAGCCTCTGTCTGCGGCGCTCGGCTGCCTTGCCCTTGCTCTTCCGCGCCTCGCTCGGTTTTTCGTAGAAACGCTTCCTGCGCATGTCCGCGAAAAGACCGGAACGGATGAGCTGGCGGCGGAATCTCCTGAGCGCCGTATTCAGACGATCCCTCTCCCCGATCTCGACCTCGATCACACGGACCTCTCGAAAGGACGACGAATGCGGGAACTGATGTGGATGCGCGCGCGGCGGCGGGGACCTGCCGCCGTACGGCTGGGAAGGGCTTCGGCCTAGAAACGGGGAGCAAGGTACTTCGCGCCTAACGGTGTGTCAAGAATCTCGTGAGCGCCGCGGCAGCGCCGCCACCCGCTCCAGCTCCCGCGCGGCCTCCCCGGTCATGGCCCCGGTGGGGTTCCAGCGCTTCTGCAGCCAGGGGTGGAGGATCGCGTAGCCCAGGAAGAAGAGCAGCTCGAAGGTGTGGGCCACCCACGCCTCCACCCGCGCGCCCAGCTCCGGCGAGTCCGCGATTCCGCGGGAGACCAGCCCCGCCACGATGAAGCTCGCCACGATGGCGGCGAGCCGTGCCCGGATCGCTCTCATCTCTACCTCCTCGGGTTCTTGAAGGGGGGGTGGTGCTCGCCCGCGCGGTCGAGCCACTTCCCGATGTGCTCCAGCGTCGCCGTCTGCGCGGCCTGGATCTCGCTCACCGACTCCAGCTTCTCGTTGATCCGCTCCAGGGGACGGATCACCTGCTCCGCAACCCGCTCCCACTGGTGCTTCTGTTCGGTCTCCACCACCGTGACCCGGTCGCGCGCCTCGTCGGCCGCGTCACGGGCCTGGATGTACAGGGTCTGGAGCGCGTTCAGGCGATCCCCCAGCCCGTTCAGCTCCTGCCGGGTGACGAAGGTGCGCCGGAGCCGCTCCACCAGCGCCAGTAGCAGCACCGAGGCGACAAAGCCGCTCCCGGCCAGGGCCTGCCAGTCGAAGGTGAGGACTGGATCGGACTTCATGGATCCTCTTTCTGTATGACTTCCTGTAGGACCGGCCCGGTGCTCCGGCTCCGGTGGGTATCGATGGATGCAAAGCGGCCCTCCGCTCTGGCGCTCTGCGGGGCGGAGGGCCTTTGCCGGCTGTTGTCGGTGTGTGCGTCCCGGAGCGCGCTCGCCCCCGGGGAAATCAGGCGCTCGCGGCGAGCGTCTGCACGTCGTACCAGGCGCGCTCCCCGCCCGGGCCGGTGCGCACCACCTGCACCCGGTCGTCCCCGCCCGCGACCGCCAGGACGCGCACCGTGCCCACCGGGGGGACGTGGTCGGGGTCGAAGCGGTCGGCCCCGAAGAGGGCCACGGGAGGCCGACGCCGCCGGTGGCCGGCGGGCGTGCGGAGCACCGCCTCGTCGGTCAGCTCCGCCTCACGCATCCAGCGGGAGCCGCCGTCCGCGTCCGTCACCTCCACCAGCCAATCCACGCGCGCGGCGTACGGGCCGGACAGCAGCTCGTTCCAGGAGGAGCCCAGGTACTCCTCGCGGTGGGCGGGACTGGAGATGATGGCCAGCTCGCTGGGGTAGACCTCGGCCACGCCGATGGCGCTGCCGTCTTCTAGGTGGCCGACGACGGTGTACAGCTTCCCTTGCGGGCCGTAGGCGCGCTCGGGGTAGGCGGAGTCGGGCTGGACGATGCAGAAGGCATACGTGCTCACGGTCTCATCTCCTCCTTGAGTGGTTTCACGCCCTCGGGCAGGGGCGCGGGGTTGGCACCCGGTGCAGGCCTGGGTGCCGGGGGTACCGGGGTGGCGAATTCCGCCAGCGTGGGAGTCACGGGCGCCCGCCCGGCCGGGATCTTCTGCCAGGCACGGATCGCGGCGAGGTTGTTCTTCACCTGCCGCAGCATGTCCGTGGTGGCTTCCGCCATCTCGCCCTCGATGGTGACCTGTCCTTCCGATAGCGCTGCCTTGTGGATGGTGCGCACCTTGGGGGGGCACACCACGGGCACTCCTTCCTCCAGCGCGGTCGCGCCGGCGTCGTCGATCAGCCGGCCCTCCACCATCATCGTGATGAAGCCCTCGTCCTGGCTCTCGTGCTGGACGATGCGTACGGCCATCTTCTCCCCGCTCTCCAGCTCGAAGCCGCGCTCCGCGTGGTCCAGGCCGGGGGGGGTGATCTGGCGTTTGATCGTGAACGGCTGGTTGGCTGGCATGGTCTCCTTCATTGCTTGGCTGTCATTGCGTTGTGGGTAAAGATGCGGCGGTCCGGCCGCTCGCCCGCGGCGTACACGCCGCCGCCGATCCCGATCAGCACCACGTCGCGGTAGCCGGCGGGGCTGACGGTGACCTCCTCCCACCGCAGCTCGCCGCGGTCGTCCACCAGCAGCCTTACCCCCTCGGCACGATCCGCGATGGTCTCGGTTCCATCCCGCAGGGTGAGCGGCGTGTTCCATCCCACCACCAGCGAGATCCCGCTCCGCGAGGTGAGCCGCACGCAACGCACGCGCTTCGGCGGGTAGACGATCTGCACGGGAGTGTGGACCACGGTGTCGTCGGTCCCCTCCACCCAGGCCTCGACCCGGTCGCCGGGCACGAGGTCGCCGGCCCGGAGTCCCTCACGCAGATAGCTCTCGACCTCGACACACCCGCCGCCTCCGCCGCCTCCCGACGAGGGGGGCTGTCCGGCCGCGGGCGTGACGACGTACCCGACGTAATAGTTGTTCGGGTCGTTGGAGAGCGTGGCGGGGTCGGTGGTGGCGTAGTAGGTGACGGCTCCCCCGGCGAAGTTGGGGTCCCGGGTGTAGACGTAGTACGTGGACTGCCCGTACACGCCGGAGATGGTGCCCCCGTTGTAGGCGATGTTGCCCCAGGGGAAGTACGTGGTGTGCGCCGCGATGCTGATGGTGGAGTAGCCGTAGTAGTCCGTGGTGGCGGAGATCGGGTTGCTCTGGCGCGACGCGGAGCGGTCGTACGCCATCACCGGGTACGTGGCCCGGTGGCTGGCGATGCGGCGGTTCACGTCCAGCGCGCCCAGCGTCCTGCGCGTGGCCTCGATGGCCTCCGGGGTGGTCTCCACCACGCGGATGTGCCCGGTGTACAGGTACTTGGCCGTGTGGTTGTAGTAGTTCAGGTAGCGGAGCTGCAGGTGACGGGTGTTCGAGCGGAACCGCATGTTGCGGTAGATGTTCTCCCCTGCCCCCACCGAGTGCTCGGTGGGGGTGCCGGCGGCCAAGACGTACGCCACGTGCTTCATGTACCGGTCACCGGGGTTCTGTCCCCACCAGAAGTACGGGTTGGTGTCCCCCGCGCTCGCGACCCCCACCTGGTCCACGTACAGGGTGTCGATCCCGGGGTCGTTCCAGTGGGTGTCCCGGGTGTGCACGCCGAAGTAGTCGGACCCGGAGAACACGCTGGCTGCCTGGTACCAGGTGATCTCGTAGCACTTGTCCGGGTCGATCTCGAACCAGTCGGAGTAGGTGATCTTGTTGTCCCCGCTCCCGGCGCTGTACAGCTGGTGCACCACGAAGTAGGTGCCACTGGGGAAGGGAGCACCGCTTCCCCAGAAGAGCGCCATCCCGCCCGGGTTGCTCCAGCGGTCCAGGGTCTGGGTGGCGGACGGGTTGTTCACCAGGTTGCGCAGCCGGCTCACCTTGTCGGCCGCGCCCGCGGTGTTCTCCAGGGTGGTGCCGTCGCTCGCGGCGACGCTCCGGTTGATGCGTCCCGTGCCAGGGTCGATCCCGGGGATGCTCGGAGAGAGTCTCGCGAGCGGGACCGTCCGCCGGACGGTGTAGTCGGACTCAATCCCCTCCTGGCTCCGGGCGGACACGTCGGTGAGGTTCCGCCAGGCGACGTTGGGGTGGTGTACCAGCAGGTTCTCCCGCAGGTACCCGTCGCCGTGCGGCATGACATAGGTGGCCTTGCGGTTTCCCTCGTACGCCTCATCCCGTACTGTGGCGACGGGGGTCCCCGCGATGGTGGCGACCCGGCCGTCCGAGGCGCTGATGTCGGGGAGCACCGGCGCGATCCGGGCCAGCGGCGCGTTCCGGGCAATCTCGCCGCCGCTCCCGTCGGGGTTCGCGTAGGCGAGCCCCACCTGCGAGCGACGCGAGACATCGGTGAGGTCTCGCCAGGCGCCGCTAGGGTCGTATACCTGGAGGTTCTCGCGCAGGTACCGGTCCCCGTACGGCATCAGGACGTTGCCCTTGCGGTTCCCCTCGTACGCCTCGTCCCGCACCGTGGCCGCGGTCCGCCCGGCGACGTGCGCCCCGGCACCCACCCCGGTGACGAGCTCGTTGCTCGCGTTCAGAGCGCTGATGGCGCGAAGCTGCGGAGCCCCAAGTTTCCGGACCACGAAGCCGTCGTACAGGGTGCGTGCATAGGCATTGGCGGTGAGGCCCTGCAAGAGGTAGATGTTGTTCCACCCCACACCCGGCCTGAATACGATCCGGACCGGACGCCAGTCGCTGGCCGTATCACAGGGCAGACCCGCCCAGGTCCCGCCGGTGCTTGGTCCCTCCGTGCTCAAGATCTGCCCCCCCGAGACTACCTCGACATGTACTAGAGCATGCCCACCGGCCCCATAGACCTGAGCCACCCTGATGAACCCGGTGACCTCCCAGACCTCGCCGGCGGCGTGGCAGTAAATGCTCTGATACCCGCCTGAGTAACCGTACTGCTTATGGTGGATGCATAGGACGCGGTCACCGAACTTCGGGGTCTCGTCGTAGGTGGTGAGGGGAAAGCCGTAGCCCAGGAGCGTCCAGCCGGTCGCCATGGGACCATAGGGATTGTTCGTGACCGGGTCGAGCTGGCCGCCCCCGTTGACGAGGAGGTTCTCCGGGTCCTCGCCGGCGCTCGTGCGCCCCAGCTTCGCCTCGTCCCGCACCGTGGCAACTGGAGTTCCCGCGATGGTGGCTACCCGACCGTCCAGGTAGCTGATGTCGGGGAGCACCGGCGCCACGCGGGCCAGCGGCACGTTCTGGCTGACCGCGTAGCTGCTGGCGTCCAGTCCGCCGATGGCGCGGCGGCCCGCGTCCCCCAGGTCACGCGCCACGCCGCTGGGGTCGTCGGCGGTGACGCCCCTGAGGAGGGCCGCCCCCCCGGGCTTGATGGTCCGGTACCCGCGCTGCGCGAGGTCCTCGTCCATTACGTCCACGGCGATGTAGTCGATGTCCGCCGTTCCGTTGCCCTGGTAGTAGTTGAGGACGAAGAGCGGCCGGAAGTAGCGGACGTTCGGGTGCAGGGGCGAAGGACTGGTCGCGCTCGGGGCATACCCTAAGGGGCTTCCCCACCCCTTGAAGAACCCGGTGAAATCCGTCCACCCGGCTCCCGCGGCCAGACCGGCACCGGCCGCGGCGACGTAGTGCTGGCTATCCCATTGGTTGGTGCCAGCCGCATTCACCAGCGTGACCCCGTCGGCCGCCACGCCCTCCACGCCGACCCAGATGCCCCTCCCGCCGGTGGTGGGGTCGGTCACCTGCCGCACGCGGGTACGGATCCGATACAGCTTGCTGGGGTCGAAGGGGATGTTCTGCGGGAAGGCCATCCAGGTGTATCCGCTGGCCCGCAGCGCCTTCCCTCCGGCCTGTCCCTCAGCTACGGCGCTGCTCGGACGTGCTCCCATGCGCAGGTTCCAGGCGGCGACGTCAGCGGCGCCGTTCTCGAACGTCTCCAGGAAGACGCCGTGCTGCGCACGGGAGACCATGAAGGCGTCCCTGCCGCCGAGCGTCGCCACCCGGCCATCGCTTCCGCTGATGTCGGGAAGCACCGACGCCATGCGGGCCAGCGGCACGTCCTGGCTGACCGCGTAGCTGCTGGCATCCAGTCCGCCGATGGCGCGGCGGCCCGCGTCCCCCAGGTCGCGCGCCACGCCGCCGGGGTCGAGCGCGGCCACCGCGCTCCTGAGCACTCCGTCACTGCCGTAGAGGGTGTCCACCCGTCGGCGCCCCTCCACCGGGTAGCGGGCCACCCTCCGGAGGGAGACGCCATCGAAGTAGGCATAGGCCCAGACGGGGGAGCCGAAGCCGAGCTGGACGCGCAGGTCGATCGTGCAGTTCGCCTCCACCCGGTAGAGGGAGCGGACGTGGGTCCAGTCCCAGGTCCGGTCGAGGGGCACCCCCACGTCGGGGCCGATCACCCAGGGAGCGCTCGTCTCCAGCACGGTGACGCTCCCCCCGGCGCTGACAACGGTGTTCAGGAGCGCGACTCCGCCGACGGCCGCCAGCATGGGAACCTTGATCCAGCCGCTCACCTCCACCACGTCGCCCGCGGACACGGCGAAGGACTGGAAGCTCCACGAGTTGTTCGGCGAATCGTGGATCAGGGCGAGGCTGCGGTCTCCGTCCCGCGCATAGGTGGTGGAGGTGACCAGCGCGACCCCGATCCCGTAGCTCCACCCGCTCGCCGCCTCGCCGTGGCCGTTCTCCTGCCCCCCTCCGTTGCGGACCAGGTTCTCCGCGTCGGCTCCCACTCCCCTGCGGCCGGTGGCGGCCTCGTCGCGCACGGTGGCCACAGGAGTTCCCGCGATGGTGGCGACCCGGCCGTCCAGGTAGCTGATGTCCGGGAGCACGGACGCGACGCGGGCCAGCGGCGCGTTCCGGGCGATCTCGCCGCCGCTGTTGTAGACCGGGTCGTAGGGCGTGAGCCCCGCCTCCGCCCGCCGCGACACGTCGACGAGGGCGTGAGGGGCGTAGCCGGGGTCGGCGACGGCGATCTCCGGGCGGAGCTGGCCGTCCGCGTGGTAGAGCGTGTCCACGTGCCAGCGGCCCACCATCGCATCGTACGGCGTGTACGCCCGGTCGCCGTCGTCGTACGCCACCCGCGGATTGATGCGGCCGCCCTTCCCCAGCGCCGGGGGCGCGGGGGGGACGATCCAGGACGCCTGGCCGACGCGGCCGTCCGCGTCGCGGACCTGCACTACGAACAACCGGGGGGTCTCGAAGTCGCGCGCCACCGACACGGTCTGCGGCGAGGTGAACGCTGCCCACCCGTCGCCGGCCCCCGGCCCCCACACCCCCTCGCCTACCCAGTCGTCGTCCGTGCGGTGCCGCCACTGCAGCGGCTCCCTCCCGCCGACCCCCGCGGCGGCGGCGATGGTCACCGTCGTGGCGATGCGCGTGTTCCGCCCCGTTAGCGTGATCGGTGGCGGCAGCGCCCCCTGTTCGCTAGCCGGGACAAACTCCGAGTCGCGCGCGGGCTCCCCGGAGAGCCCGGCCCCGTTCGGGCCGTTGAACGGGGTGACCCGGGCATACCAGGTACGACCCCGCTCCCCGGCCGAGAGGGCGAACCGGTGGGTATGTCTTCCCCCGGCTGCCAGCGCGGCGCTCACCGACCGCACGTTGGCGCCGAGGTCCATGTCATCCGATACAGCCAGTTCGGCCGACTGGCAGAAGGCGCCACCGACTGCCGTGAGCACCAGTTCGTCGGTGTTCTCATCGAAGGTGAGGTCCACCGACTCGATCCAGGGTTGCTCCCGCGCCTCCAGCACCACGGGGGTCCACGCACCGGGAACGCCGCTCTCCTCGCCCACGGCGCGCACCCAGATCCTGCGGACCTGGTCCCGCGCCAACAGGAGGTTGTCCAGCTTGCGGGCGCCGGCGAGCCCCTCGGAGAAGAACTCGGCCTCCGGGCCCACCATGGCGCCGCTGTCGGCATACGCCGGCGTCTGCGACCCCGGCGCGGCGACCCAGCGCCACACCGGCGCGCCGGGGGCGTCCGAGTCCTTGACCTCCAGCCCCACCCGCTCGCCCACCGGAGAGGTCACCCGCACCGCGACATCGGCTCGGTCGCGGAGCGACGCGTCCAGGGAGACGGTGGGCTCGCAGGCGGGGGGCTGCGGGGCGACGCCGTGCAGCGGCCCGGAGAAGAGCACCTCCATCCGCCCGCCTCCCCGGTACTCCACCCGGTATGCGCCGCGCCCCGCTCCCTCACCCACCCGGAACGGGTCCTCCAGCGTCCCATCGTCCAGCGGGGTCACGGCGACGCTGTAGGTCACCGACCCTCCGCCCAGGAGCCCGGCGAACGTCCTGCGCCTGGGCCGGTCCGGCCTGTCGCCCGGGACCACCACCACCACCTCCGACACATCGTCGTCGTAGTTGCAGACCAGCGATGGTCGGCTGGAGTAGTCGTTCGGCGTCACCTCGCCGCCGGGAAGGCGATCGCGGTCGGCGGAGGCGAACGCCCAGGCTGCGAGGTTCCCCTGCGCGTCGCTGAGCTTCACCCACCAGCGCATCGAGCCGGTGCGGGGGAGCTCGATGTCGTTGAGCGCAGGGTAGCTGGAGGGGCCGATCTCCTGCCCCGGAGCGTCGAAGACGTGCTTCCCGTCGCCTCGCAGCGGCAGCGGGGCGCCCGCTGGGTCCTGCGCGAAGATCTGGGCCGTAACCGGGAAGACCGCCGCCGGGCCGTCCACGAGCAGGTGGAGGTCCGCGCGGTTGGTTGCCGGATCCACTGTGGCCCAGAACTTCGCGGCCACCGGGCTGCGGATCTGGTAACGGTCGATCTCCACCTCCTCCGCGGGCCCGGAGTGTCCCGTGGCGTTCTCCGCGAATACGCGCAGGCGCCGCTTCCCCGTGGTGCTCGCGGCCACGGTGAAGCTCCCCCGCCTCCCCGTGGCGAAGGGATTGCCGGAGGTCAGCTCCGCGGGCGTGGTCCACGCGAACCCGTCCCACTCCTGCGCGTGCAGGGACACGGCGTCGCCGTCCGCGGTGACGGCCACCGTCGCGCGGTCCCCGTCGTAGGAGACTTGCGGCCGACCCACCAGGTTGGCCGAGTGGTCCCGGTCGAAGGTCTCGCTCCCGGGACGGATCGCGCTCCCGTCGCTCAGGGTGACTACCGGCTCCACGGTGACGTTGTGCTCCGGGTGGAGCCGGACATCCTTCTGGTAGACGCCGGCCGAGGGCGTCCGGTCCGCGGCTTCCTCGGCGCGCCCCCCTGCTCCGTCCGTCACCAGGAACGCCACCCCCGTCACCCACTCCTCGGGGTCGGCCACCGTCAGCGTGAGCGTCCCCGTAGCGCCGTCGTCGGCCGTCTCCACCGACACCCGCACCTTCCCCGCGTCCGCTGCACGCAGGTGCCACGAGGCGCGTTGCCGGGGACCCGGCGTGCCGGTCACCGCCGAGCCCGTCCACCCGGTCCACGGCTCGGCCTCCACCGTGAGCGTCCGCCCCGGGACCGCCGGGATCGGGAGCGTCACCGAGGCCAGCGTCCCGTCCACGTCCACGGACCCGGAGAACTCCGGATCGGCGTCGCGGTCGTGGATGGCCCAGTGCACCCGCACCCCCCGGGCGAAGTCGTTGGGCGTCCATGACACCAGCGCGGCGCGCGTGACCGGGTCTACGTCGAGCCGCGCCTCGCCGAGGCGCGCCACCTGGGGGAGCTGCACGGAGATCGGGTTGGTGTACGGCGAGGGCCTCGCTCCCTGGCTCTCGGTGCGGGCGCGGATCCAGACCCGCGCCCCCGAGGGAAGCGGCGGGGTCTCCAGCGTGGCAGGGATGGGGGTGCGCTCCAGCGGGAGCCAGATCCCCGCGCCCGGCGCCGGGACGGCGTCGGCCACTGCGTACTCCACCCGTGCCTCACCTCCCACGGGAATGGAGGTCACCGGCACCTCCACCACCCCGTCTCCCGTGGCCGCGGGGGTCCCCAGAGTGGGGAAGAGGGGGTGCGCCTGGTTGGCAGGCCCCGCGTCCACCAGGGTGAGCTCGCGCCAGGCCGGGTCCAGGTCCTTTACGGCGATGATCTGCGCCAGGCGCGCCCCGCCGCGCCGCCCCGTGCGGTAGTCGGGGAGCCAGGAAAGGTTCACGAACACCCAGTCGCCCACGCGCAGGTGGGCGGTAGCCGGGCGTCGGCAGCGCGCCCGCACCTGCTGCGCCCCGTAGACGAAGCGGTCCAGCGCCTGGTCGGCCCGCGCCATGGCCAGGGCGAACGCGGTCTCACTGTCCACGTTCCCGGTGATGGCCTCCCCCTCCACGCCGCCGACCGCGCGGAACAGCTCCATCTCCAGCTCCAGCGACTTGTCCCCGAGCGCCTCCACGGAGGGAGCGTGGATGCGCTCCAGCGTGGCTTCCACCTGGGAGAGGCCGTCGCCGGTGCTCCGCTCGCCCGCTGGGTCGTCGTCCAGGGGGATGCGGAAGTCGCGCTTGTAGCGGACGATCACGTGGTTCACCGCGTCGCTCCCCGCGTGCTCCCACCCCGCGCCGGCCGCCGTCACGGCGTCGTCCAGCGTGGTGAGCTCGCGGTCCACGGGAGGGAGCGCGTAGCGGATGGGGGAGACGCGCCCGTGCGGGTCCAGCGCCGGGGCGGCACCCAGCGGCTTGTAGACGTGCTCCTGCACCCACTCGCGCAGGTCGTCCACCGGCTCGGTGATGCGAGCGCGCACCGGGGTGTCGAGCGCCAGCACGGCCGCGGCGTCGTAGCGCACCTTGAGCGGCGGGAGCGGGGGCTCGCCGTCGGTGGTGTCCAGGTCCTCCGGCTCCACTGAGTAGACGCCGTCGTACAGCTCCTTCAGCAGCTCACCCGCCGTCATCCCCTCCAGGTGGAGCGGGTAGTCCTCGGAGGGAGGGCCGTTGTAGGCGACGATTACCTCCACACGGCTCCCATTGGCGGGGAGCGTGGCGTCGATGGAGGCAAGCACCACCTCGCGCACCCCGGTGACCACCGGGCGGTCCTCGTCGGAGACCGAGAGCGGACCGCGCTTGGTGCGGATCAGCCCCTGGCTCCCCCACTGGTACGCCACCGGGGAGCGGATCTCGTTCCACGCCGCGCCGCTCCCCTGGTACCTCCACGGGAGCCGCACCCGGGCGTAGACGTTCCGATAGCGGATGATGGGCTTCTTGAAGAACCGGCGGCGCTTGCCTACCTGGGTGGCCTCGGCCTTGATCGTCTCCAGGATCTTGGGCGTGACCACCAGCGCGGGGGGGACGTCCTTGCGCTTCTTCCCGCGCCACATCCCCGAGACGTCCACTCTCCCCTGGGTGGTGCTCTCGCGCCGGTATACGCCCACCATCGGCTGGGTGGGGGGGACCAGCCACCCGGTGTAGCCGCTCCAGCCGATGCCGTAGCGGCCGTAGCCGCCCAGGACGCCCCGAGGGAGGATGGTGGCGGTGTCGGCGCGCAGGAAGGCGCGCACCTTCCGCTCGCGCTCGCGGGCGTCGCGGATCTCCAGGGAGTAGGTGACGAGCGAGTCGTCCAGCCGGACGCCGCCCACGATCCCGTCCATCACCACGAACCAGCTCTGGCCGTCGTCGGTCTGCTCCAGCAGGGCGCGCCTCCCGTTGAGCGCGCTCTCGCCCGCCCCGATCCCGGTGCCGGGGACAGCCAGGAGGCGGGTGAGCCACCCGGTACGCTGGTCGGTCTCCACGAGACGCCGGTCCAGCACGCGCACGTTGACCTGGCCGATCACGCTACTCCCTTCGGCCAGGTCCACCTCGGACTCGGCCAGCGTCTCGGGGACCAGGAGGAAGGGGCGGGGGTGCGACGGCTCGGTGGAGCACGAGGCTTCCACCACCATCTCGCCCAACACGGTCCCCGCCAGGGGGGTGGCGTCGTCGTCCCCGAAGAGGGTCAGTCTCCAGTTACTCATAAGCTCTCACGTCGAAGGGCGGGTCGGTGGTCCCCGTGGTGCGGAGGCGCACTCCGATCTCGTAGATCCCAGGGTGCTCGCCGCGCTCGGGGCGGATCTCCTCCCCCACCCTGGGGGTCTCCAGGTAGCAGGTGCGGTATTCGGCGGCGGCGTGGTCGGGGTGGAAGCGGCACGTCCCCGCGGTGTCCTGCATCCACGCCAACCAGGCGTGCAGGGCAGGCCACTCCCGCTCCCGGAAGACGAGCCGCACGTCCAGCGACTGGTCGCGGCGGATGATGAAGCTCTCGGGCACTCCCGCCGCGCTCACGTCGGTGCCGCCCACGGCGGTGCTCACCGGCGT
>DATAAL010000451.1:0-13759 GCA_036260145.1 Longimicrobiaceae bacterium
AGCGCTTCCTGCGGATGGACCCGGACCTGGTGGGCGACCTCATCTTCGCCCTCGTGCTCGGCACCATCCTCGGCGGGCGGATCGGGTACATCCTCTTCTACGACTTCGCGGACTTCGCGGCCCGGCCGTCGCGTATCTTCCGCATCTGGGAGGGGGGGCTCTCCTTCCACGGGGGCCTCCTGGGGGTGATCGTGGCCACCCTGTGGTTCACGCGCCGGCACCGGATCCCCTTCTTCAACCTGGGAGACGGGCTGGCGCTGGCGGTGCCCTTCGGGATCTTCGCGGTGCGGCTCGCCAACTTCGTCAACGGAGAGCTGTTCGGCCGGGTGGCGTCGCCAGACGTTCCCTGGGCCATGCGCTTCCCGACCGACCCCGGGGCCCTGCGGCTGCTGGGTGCCGAAGGGGTGTCGATGCGCGAGCGGGAGCAGCTCGTCCAGCGGGCGTACGAGAACGGGACGTGGGATGCCGTCCGCGCGCAGGTCCCGCTCCGGCACCCCTCGCAGCTCTACGAGGCGCTGACGGAGGGGCTCCTCCTGGGGCTGATCCTCTGGGCGGTGTACGCGGTGTGCCGCAGGCGGGGGGTCCGGCTCCCGGACGGGACGTTCGGCGGGATCTTCCTCCTGGGGTACGGGATCTTCCGCAGCTTCGTGGAGCTGTTCCGCCAGCCCGACGCGCAGTTCCGCGGCGCGGGCGATCCGCTGGGCACGGTGCTGGGGCCGCTGACGATGGGGCAGACGCTCAGCGCGCTGATGATCCTCGGCGGGCTGGCCATCCTGGTGCGGAGCTGGCGACGCGCCTCGCACTCCACGCCCCGGGTGGTCGGGTAAGCCCGCGGGCCACATGGGAGCGGGACACCACCACCATCACGGCCACGGGCACCACCACGGCTCGGCCGGGGCGCGCAACCGGGGGCCCCTCCTGGCGACGCTGGCGCTCTCCGCGGTGTACATGGTGGCGGAGGTGGTGGGCGGCTGGGTCGCCAACTCGCTGGCGCTCCTGGCGGACGCGGGGCACATGCTCTCGGACGTGGGTGCGCTGGCCCTCTCCCTCTTCGCCGTCTGGATCGCGCAGCGCCCGGCCACCCCGCAGCGCACCTACGGCTACTACCGCACCGAGATCCTCGCCGCGCTGGCGAACGGGGCCACACTGGTGGCCATCTCCCTGGTGATCTTCATCGAGGCGTACCACCGCCTGGCGGAGCCGCAGCCCGTGGCGGGCCGCACGGTGATGCTGATCGCGGTGGGCGGTCTCCTGGTGAACCTGGCGGGGCTCTGGATCCTGCACGGAGGGAAGGAGGAGAGCCTCAACGTCCGGGGTGCCTGGCTCCACCTCCTCACGGACGCGCTGGGGAGCGTGGGCGCGATCCTCGGGGGGGTGCTGATCTGGGCGTACGGGTGGTACTGGGCGGACCCCGTGGTCTCGGTGGCGATCGGGCTGCTGGTGATCTATTCCTCCTGGCACCTGCTCAAGGAGAGCGTGGGGGTGCTACTGGAGGGGACTCCGGGGCACATCGACCTGGAGGAGGTACGGGACGCGATGCGGGAGGTGGAGGGGGTGGAGGAGGTGCACGACCTCCACGTCTGGACCATCACCAGCGGGATGGAGGCGATGAGCGGGCACGTGGTGGTGGGGGAGGGGATCGGCGCCCGGCGGCCGGCCGAGGTGTTGCGGGAGCTGCACGCGCTGCTGCACCGCCGCTTCGGACTGCACCACATGACCATCCAGATCGAGTCGCGCGAGTTCCGGGAGACCTGCGAGGCGTGCGTGTAGCGGGGTGCCGGCGGATTCCCCGTGAGCCGCTCGAATGCGAAACCCTCTTCCACGATGCCCGGGAGAGGGTTTCATGCTGCAGGATGGGACCGGGGTGTCGGCTGTGCTCCGGCGGGGGGCCTGCTCCAGAGGCGCGGACCCGAAGCCCGGATCTTACGGAAGCGGAAGCCGGTCCCGGATCAGCAGGAGGATCGCCGCGTGGGGGACGATCAGGTACTTGTTCCCGTCGATCTCCACCTCCACCGCCTCCCGGCGCAGGTAGATAGCGTAGTCGCCCTTGCCCGCCTGCAGGGGGACGTAGCGGATCTCGCTCCGGGACCCGGCGCGAGCCCACGGCTCCCCGTCCCCCGCGGGCTCCGAGGTGGGGTACCCCGGCCCCACGTTGACCACGTACCCCCCGCCCACCTTCTCCTTCTCCGCCACGCTCTGCGGCAGGTACAGCCCCGAGGGCGTCTTCTCGTTCTCCTCCGGCTTGATGAGGACCTTGTCCCCGATCAGGATCACTTCCCGGCTCATCGTGTCTCCCGGATACGTGTGAGGAGGCTCATGCGGCGCCCCGCGGACCTTCGGGGACGGTGTCGAGCGCCCAGAGCGCCAGTCGCTTGTCGGCGTAGATTCCGCCCGTGTGCAGGCAGCGCTCGTCGACCAGATCCGCGGGCGGGGGAAGGTGGAACGGGGCGGCCTCCAGGTTCAGCGGCCGCCAGCCGCCGGTCCGGATCTCCGCGTTGGCGGGGCGATCCAGGAACGTGGTGGTGAGGAGGTACTTCGATCCGCTCCTCCGGAAGTTGCGGAGCGCGGCCCAGACGTCCCGGTCGGAGAAGTGCACCAGGCAGTCGCGGCACAGGATCACGTCGGCGCGCGGGAGCGGATCCCGGGTGAGGTCCGCGTGCAGGAAGCGCCGGCCCGGGCGCTGGTGCTCCCTCTGGTTGCGCAGGACCAGCTCCCGGACCATGTCCACGCCGACGTACTCCTCGACGGCGTCCGCGATCTCCGCCGCCCAGTTGAAGTCGCCGCAGGGGGCGTCCAGCAGGACCCGCGCGTCGAGCCGGCGGAGGAGCCGGACGACGTCCGGGGTGAACGAGGCTCCGCGCTCCCGGGTGGATCCGGGCCCGGAGACGGACTCGGGGTCGCCCCACCCGTTGCGCTGGTAGATGCGGGTGAAGACGGACTCGTGGCCGCGGACGCGATCGAGGAGGCGCGCCCCGAGCCCGCGCAGCAGCGATGGAAGCATGAGCGTCAGCCGCCTCCGGTGAGCCGTGGATCGAAGAGAGTGGAGCCGCGGGCGGACCGGCCCGCTTCCGCACCCCTGTTCGCGCCGGGTACGTGGCCGCCGGGGCCGAACCCGGTGACGGACCCGGCGCCCGCGACACAGGCAAGGGCGGTGGCGGCGCTTGACAGGAGGACGGCGACCGCCACGCCGGAGATGCCCATCGCCAGGAGCAGCGGGTAGATGGTCAGGGCCATCACCGCCACGCGCACGGTGTTCACCATGAAGACGAGGCGCAGGCGCTCGACCGCGTAGAACAGCTGGTTCGTGAGGACCATCACGACGCGGAACACCATGGCGACGGCGAGGATCCGGATCACGGGGACGGCGGGGAGCCACGACGGCCCCAGGAGCAACTCGACGGCGGGCCGCGCGGCGAGGACCAGCACCAGCGCGAACGCGGCGTTCACTCCCACGACCAGGCGGAGGGTGGAGAGGAACTGCCGGCGCAGCCGGTCCGGCCGGCGCCGCAGCCGGGTGAGGACCGGGAGCATGACCTGGGCCGCCGCCCTCCCGACGGTGGAGACGGGGATCTCCCCGATCCGGAAGGCGAGCTGGTAGTAGCCCAGGGCGGTGGGGCCCAGCAGCTTGCCGACCAGCAGGTTGTCCAGGTGGAACCCCAGGAACATCAGCACCCGCGTTCCCTGCATCCACCGGCCGTAGTGCAGGAGCCGCGCGAGGCCCGGGCCGCGCACGGTGAGACGCGGGATCCGCGGAGCCATGAGGTACGAGACGGCGGTGGACACCCCCTGGGCGCCGATCGTGGCGGCCGCCAGGGCCCAGGCGTCGCGGCGGGCGAGCCCCACGCCGACCAGCAGCGCGATTCCGGCAACGGTCTCGGGGAGACCCCACCAGAACAGGCGCCGGAACTCGATCCGCCGGATCAGCAGGACCGCGGCGGGGTTGGAGAACCCCCGGATGAGGGGAACCAGCGCGAGCGCCCGCGTCAACCCGGCGACGGCAGGCACGCCGAAAAAGCGCGCCGCCACCGGGGCCGCTCCCCACAGGAGCAGAGCGATCAGGAGCCCCTGTGCGACCCGCAGCGTGAAGATCAGGTCCAGGTCCTCCTCTCCGCCGTCCGGGTGCGTCACGAGCGCAGTCTCGGATCCCGTCGTGGTGAGCGCCTCCGCCGTCGCGAGCACCAGCATCGCGATCCCGACGGTCCCGACCTCGTGAGCCCCCAGGAGACGCGCGACCACGAACGCGCGCAGCGCGCTGGTGACGATGCCCAGCGTGAGGGAGAGGAGCGCCCAGGCGCTTCCGCCCATCCGGAGATGCGCCGGCAAGGAGCGGAGAAGCCTCGTCAGCTCCGAGCTACGATAGACGGCCAAAGGAAACCACGCCTGCAAGGCCGGTAAAGGACGCCGCCCCCGGGATCACGAGCGGACCGTGGAGCGAGCCGGCAGGCGCCACGTCGCCGTGCACGAGGCACCCGGGTAGATTGCGACCCTCCGCCTGCTCCCGCTGGCCTCCCGTTCCATACTCCATGAAGTCTCTTTCCTGGTTGACACGCGCCCCCTGGTCACGGCTTGCCAACACCCGGGTGGACCGTCCACGCCTTTCCGCTGGATGACCGGTAAGCTCGGCTTCCGGTCGCGGGCACGGCGCTCTATCACGAGAGGGCGCCCGTGCGGCTCAGGGAGCGGCCCCCGACCGGACCCGAACCTCGTCTTCGGCTGGAGGGAGGCGATGAGCGGGGAGGAGGGGGAACGATTCCAAAGGGTCGCCGGGGACCTGCTGCGGAACTGGGGTACGGCACAGGCACGTGAGCGGGCCTTCGCCCTACTCACTTCAACAACGGGTTGAGAGCCCGACCTGCGCGAGCTCGGATAAGTCTCCAGATGAGGAGGCGGCCGGTTGGCCCCGCCAGCGAGGCAGGGCAAGACCGAAGCCGGAACAAGTTGCTGTCGCGCAGCCTGGTGAGCTGACGAAAGAATTCGCCGGTGCCGGTGTGGAATACGATCGTACGTTCTGGAGTCTCATTCTCCCATCCGTATGCGTGAGCCCATGCCTCCACCGTTTCAACCGACAGTCTCTCCGCTGCGATCGAAAGGGACATGGCAACCTGCTCGGCCATCCGGGCGCCGAAGGGTGCGGCACCGACCGCTTTCTCCGCCTCGGTCAGGGTCGGCCAACGATCTACCAGCTTCCGATGAGAACCGTTCTGAAAGACCACGACCCCCGAATTCAGGTAAGGAGAATCCCCACCGCCAACGGCTGACACTCTTGCTCTCCAACCTTCGGCATCCCACGCAGGGGATTTGTAGCGTGCAGCCTTACGCCCGATGACATCGGCCATCTTGCCGGTCCAGATATGGTCCAGGGGGCGCAAGACGATGGTATCGGCGTCCAGGAAAACCACACGGTCTGCCGGGGTTCGGCTCAGGTACGCCTTGTTTGCAAGAAAATAGTCCTTATCGATCGCTTCGACCTCATCCACCTGGATCCGTTCGTCATTGAACACCCAATCAGCCGGACGTCGGCCGACGCAGTAGATGCGTACCCTGTCGAAGGTAGAGGCCGAAGCCATCACCGAGGCGAGCGAGGCAAAGAGATAATGACCGAAGTCGGGGCTCACAACATAGACTATTTCGGTGCTCATCAGATCCGGATTCATCGAATGCCAAAGAGCAACTCAGCACCCGGGCTCGGCACACCGTAAGGCACTCAGTCCAGCCCTTCCAGCCGCAGGAGCTGGGCGAGCCAGGGCCGCCCGGAGGAGGCGGCCGCGACCCGGGTCAACCTCCCCAGGAGCGGTTTGCGCACCAGGCCCTGGAACGCGCTGGCGAGTATATCGCGCTGCAGCAGGCGCGGAGCCAGCTCCTGGAGATAGGCCGTGGCGGCCCGCTGCTCCGCCAGGCGGTCGCCGGCGCCTCCGCCGGCGTGCTCGGCGACCACCGCGCCGTAGAGAGAGCAGAGCTCCTCGATCATCAGATCGGTCCCGGCGTTCGCCCGGACGGCCCGGGAGACGGCTGCCGCGTCAGCCGCGTCGTACCGCGCGATCTCCTGGGCGAGGAACTCGGCGGTGACGGGTTGCTGCAGCGCCCGCATTCCGAAGTTGAGCTGCCTGAGCCGATCCAGGTTCGCGGTGGTGACCATGGGTCCCGCGCCCGTCATGTCGCAGAGGATGACGGCCGCCCCCACGGCCATCGCCTCCAGCGCGGCCCTGGCCTTGGCGAAGACCAGGTCGAACTCCTCCAGCGCTTCCTCCGGGCGCGCCAGCGACCGGCCCGCAGAGGCACCCACCACCTCCACCTCGATCCCGGCGGCGGCGCAGGCGCGCCGGATCGCCGGCAGGTGCGACCGGCCGGGGCCGGCCGCGTTGCTGAACACCAGGGCTCGCTTCGGGCGTGCGGGGAGGGGCGCCCGGGGTCGGAAGCGCGTCAGGTCCACGGAGTTGAGGATGACCTGGATGCGCTCGTCGGGGATCCCGTGCTCGAAGCGGAGGCGGTCGCGGCAGGTATGGTCCACCGCCACGTAGCGGAGCACCCTGGGGAAGTCGAGCGGGGCATCGGCCCAGCCGATCCAGCTGTGACAGACCGTGACCGCCGGAGCGTCGGGGAAGGCGAGGAGGGCGGCCAGCGTCTCCAGGCCGTGGTGCCCGTGGATGACGTCCGGCGGCTCCGCGATGCTGAGGAGGTCATCGGTGACCGGGACCGTCCTCGACCGGATCTCCTGCGCGACCTCGCCCGGCAGGGGGGTGTACACGATCGGGCTGTGGCCACGCTCGGCCAGCCCGATGGCCAGGTCGCGGACGTACACCTCCGTACCCGTCCGCGTGGCCAGGGTGCGGTTGGTGATCAGGACCCGCAGGCCATGCCGCGACACCTCTCTATGCACCGCGCGTGCTGTGGTCCCAGAGAGCTTCCGCCACGGGAAGGACGTGCTCCCGGAAGCGGAGGACCCGGTCGTACACGCCCGCGGCGACCCGCTTCTCGCCGTGCCGCTCGTAGAAGGGCGGCTCCTCCGCCGTCCAGCCGGTCCGGTCCTCGATGTCGACGGGCCGGAGGCACTCCAGACGGAACGGCGTCACGCCGAACCGGGCGAGCGCCGCCTCCACCTCCCCCGCCATCTCCGGATAGCCTCTCGCCGCCTCCAGCTTGCGCGAGAGCGCGTCGTCGTCGAGCGACAGCCGGAAGGTCGCGTCCCGCAGCGCCTCGGGGCACTCATCCGGAGCCCCGACCAGCACAAAGTCGTAGTTGGGGAGGGGAGCACCCTGCACACGGCTCGCCATCCGCACGGCGGCGTTGATCACCAGGCGGCACACGTCGTGGGACGGGTTGTACCCCTCGACGGCATCGCCCACCACGCAGTCCGCCCCGTGCCCCAGGAGCGCGGCGCACAGCTCGTCGGCCAGGTCGCAGAAGAGGCGCAGGTCGTGATCCATGATCGCGGCGTACACCTCCCGGTCGGACATCCGGCCGTAGACGGGGCCCCGGCGAGCCTCGGTGCGCTCGAGCACCCGGCTGGTGGACTCCAGCCGGCCCTCCCCGGTGCTCCCCGACCCGTCGGTGAGCACGCAGACCATCGGCCGGGCCATCTCCATCCAGGCATGGACGCGCAGCTCGTGGCCCGGGTGGGCGACCACGAGCGCGGGCGCCCTGCAACTCCCTGGATCCACGACGGAGCGGGCTTCGGAGTGAGCGGTCTTCGGTATGGGCATGTCGGTCTCGCTGGGGTGGACTGGGGGCGGGACCGGCTCGGGGCCCGGCCACGCACCGTACGAAACTAGCCAACACCGGAAATCGAGTCAAAGGGCGTATATGCCACTCACGTCCGGCAAGTTGCTCCCGGCGGACATCGCGTATATCCTTGTGCACGCCCTGCTCGCCGCCGTTGTTCCGCCGTCATCATGCGCGTCCTCCTCGACATCTCCGTGCTGGGTCTCGGCCACGCGTTCAAGGAACTGCGCGGCGGGACCTTCCGCGTCCACGAGCGGCTCGCCGAGGGGCTGGCGCGTTCCGGGGAGTGTGAGCTCCTCTTCTGCGCGAACTACTCCAGCGCGGCGTTCGCGGGGTGCGTCGAGTACCTGCGGTCCAGCCGGGCCCTGGGCGGTCTCCCGCTGCTCGGCCCGCCCGCGGCCAGCGGCGGCCGCCTGGGCCGCCTCACGCGGGCGGTGCACCGGCCGCTGCGCCGCCTGTTCCCGGGCGGAGCACTGCCGGCGCTGCTCCGCGAGGGCGCCCGCCTCGTGGACAGCCGCCTCCATGCCCAGGTCCGCGACGCGTCTCCCCCGGTGGACGTGCTCCATTCGCCGGGCGCGCGCCTCCCGCCCCCGGTAGCCGCCGGGCGGTCCCCGCAGCGTCTCCTGAACATCTACGACCTGGCTCCCATGCGCCTCCCCGCACTGTACGGGGCCCGGCAGCGCCACCTCGCGGAGGCGAGGATCGCGGGCCTGTGTGGGGGGGATTGGGTGATCACCACCTCCGAGTCCACCCGCGACGACCTCGCGGAGCTCGCCGGAGTGGATCCGGAGCGCGTCTTCGTGATCCCCCTGGCGGCGGACCGGAGGACCTTCCACCCCGGCGCCAACCCTGCGCGGGTGGAGGAGCTTCGACGGCGCCTCGGGATCGGAGCCGGGCCGTATCTGCTCGTCGTCGGCGGTCCGGACGTTCGCAAGAACGTGGCCGCGGCCGTCCGCGCGTTCACCCGCACGGTGCGGGAGGGCGGCGCGCGCGACCTGTCGCTCGTCGTGGCCGGCTCGCTCCTCCCCGGGCACGGTCTCCGGGAGGCGCTCGGGGAGGCGGTCCGCTGCGATGCCCGGGTGATCCTCGCCGGGTTCGTTCCCGACGAGGATCTCGCGGCGCTCTACGGCGGGGCCCTGGCGTTCGTGTACCCTTCGCTCTACGAGGGCTTCGGGCTGCCGCCCCTGGAGGCTATGCAGTGCGGCGTTCCGGTCATCGTCGCACGCAATTCATCGCTCCCGGAGGTGGTCGGGGACGCAGGGATCCTCGTGGAGCTGGATGATCCGGACGCTCTTCCCGGGGCCATGCTCCGGGTCTTTCGTGACGCCGCGCTCCGTGACCGGCTCCGCGCCCTCTCCCTGGAGCGCGCCGCCCGGTTCAGCTGGGAGCGCTTCACCCGGGAAACGCTCGCCGCCTATCGGGCCATAACCGCGGGCCGCTCATGATCCTCCCGTTCGACCTGGGCGTGTGCACGCCCGGTGAGCCTGAACGGGTCCTGTACCTGATCGCCGACCCGACCCGTATGGCGGGGGCGAACCGGATCCTGCTGGAGCTCGTCCGCAACCTGCCGCCGGAACGGGTCTCTCCTCGTGTGGTGGTAACGGCGGAGGGGCGGGTGGTGGAGGCATTCCGGGCGCACGGGATCCCCTGCGAGGTGCTCGAACCGGGGCGCGCGATGAGCACGTTCGGAGGGTGGCTGGTGAGCACCTCCACGGCGACGCGGCTCCGGATCGCGATCGGTGAGCTGCTCCCGTACACGGTGCGGCTCTGGCGTCTGATCCGCCGTCACCGGATCCGGATCGTGCACGTGAACGACGGGCGTGGGGCGCTGCTCGCCGCCGGTGCCGCCCGCCTGGCGCGGGTGCCCGTGGTGGGGCACCTGCACGGGGAGTTCCGCTTCCACGGCCTGGCGCGCTGGATCACGGAGAACGTGCCCACCCGGATCATCACGGTTTCGGACGGGGCGCGCCGGACGCTGTCGCCCTCGGCGCAGCGGAAGGCCACCACCGTCTACAACGGGATCACCGCAGCCTCGCTGCCCACCCACCCCATCCCCTTTCTGGAGTCGCTCCGTGCTCGCGGGGTGAAGACCGTCTGCTGCCTCGCCTCGCTGACCCCCTTCAAGGGGTACCACCACCTGATCGACGCGCTCGCGGTGCTCAACTCGCGCGGCTGGCGGGAGCGGCTCGCCCTGTTCTGCGTGGGTGAGTTCGTGCCCGGCCACTCCGGCTATCACGCCTGGCTCGCGCGAACGATCCGCGAACACGGCATCGACAACATCACCTTCACCGGGTGGCTCGACCGGCCGTTCTCGTTCTACCGGTACGCCGACGCGGCCGTCCTGCCGTCGGTGAGCGACGAGGTGCTGCGGTTCGACGGACACCCCCACCGGGTGGTCGGAAGCGAGGGGTTCCCGCTCACCATCCTGGAGGCGATGCGCTTCGCGGTCCCGGTGGTGGCGACCCGGGTCTCCGGGGTGCCGGAGCAGGTGGAGCACGGGATCACCGGCCTGCTGGTCGAGCCGGGCGACCCGGTGGGGTTCGCCGACGCGCTCGAGCAGCTGCTGGAGCGCCCCGAAGCCGCGCGCGCCATGGGGAGGGCGGGAGCGGAGCGGGTGGAGAGGCACTTCTCCACCGGCAGGTACGTCGAGGGCGTGCTCCGCGTCTACGCGGAGGTCGCACGGTCGAGGGGCGGCGGCTCCTCCGGGCGATAGCGGCGGGCGCGCTCCGGACTCCGGGCCGCGCTGGCGGACCCCCGCCACGACGCGTACATTCGCAGCCGGCGTCCCCGGGGCCGGCGGAATGGACCCGCGCTTGCAGCAGGCGTTCCCCTCCGGACCGGGTCCGCCGGGGCAGGGCCGGGCCGACCGAGAAAACAGGAGACCGACCGACGATGAACAGCTTCAACGCTCGCTCGACCTTGAAGGTGGGGGACCGCGAGTACGAGTTCTACAGCCTGCGGGCTCTCGAAGGGGAGGGGATCGACGTCTCCCGCCTCCCCTACTCCCTCCGCATCCTCCTGGAGAATCTGCTCCGCACCGAGGACGGGGTGACCGTCACCCGCGACGACATCCTGGCGCTGGCGCGGTGGGACCCGGCGAGTCCGCCCGATCGGGAGATCGCCTACACCCCGGCGCGCACCGTCCTCCAGGACTTCACCGGCGTCCCCTGCGTGGTGGACCTGGCGGCGATGCGCGACGCCATGGCGGAGCTGGGCGGCGACCCGTCCCGGATCAACCCGCTGCAGCCGGTGGAGCTGGTGATCGACCACTCCATCCAGGTGGACGCCTTCGGGACCGCGATGGCGTTCGAGCAGAACGTAGAGCTGGACTACCAGCGCAACCGCGAGCGCTACGCCTTCCTCCGCTGGGGGCAGCAGGCCTTCTCCAACTTCAAGGCGGTGCCTCCCAACACCGGGATCGTGCACCAGGTGAACCTGGAGTACCTGTCGCGGGTGGTGTTCTCCACCGACGAGATGCCCGGAGCCACCGGGACCCCGCTGGCGTACCCCGACACCTGCGTGGGGACGGACTCGCACACCCCCATGGTCAACGGGCTGGGGGTGTTGGCGTGGGGGGTGGGGGGGATCGAGGCGGAGGCGGCGATGCTGGGGCAGCCGATCTCCATGCTGATCCCCGAGGTGATCGGCTTCCGGCTGGAGGGCGAGCTCCCCGAGGGCTCCACCGCCACCGACCTGGTGCTGACCATCACCGAGATGCTGCGCAAGAAGGGGGTGGTGGGGAAGTTCGTGGAATTCTACGGCCCCGGTGTCGCCTCGCTGGCGCTGGCGGACCGCGCCACCATCGGGAACATGTCGCCGGAGTACGGCGCCACCTGCGCCATCTTCCCCCCGGACGAGGTGACGCTCCAGTACCTGCGCTTCACCGGCCGCCCCGAGGAGCGGATCGCCCTGGTGGAGGCGTACATGAAGGAGCAGGGGCTCTTCCACACCAAGGACTCGCCGGAGCCGGTCTTCACCGACACGCTGACGCTGGAGCTGAACACGGTGCAGCCCAGCGTGGCGGGGCCGCGCCGCCCTCAGGACCGCATCTCGCTGACGGACGTGAAGCGCGCCTTCCGGGAGGCGCTCCCGGCGCTCCTTCCCGCCGGGAGCGGGGGGGAGGCACGGTCGCAGAAGGACGCCGCCAACGCGGACAGCGGCGCCGGGGCCGACAAGGTGGGGGTGTGGGGCGAGGGCTCGGGCGGGGGCGCGGCGGCGTCCTCGCAGGAGGTCTCGGACGCGTCGCCGGTCCCGCCGGGCGCCGCCGCGCAGATCGACCACGGCTCGGTGGTGATCGCCGCCATCACCTCGTGCACCAACACCTCCAACCCGTCGGTGATGATCGCCGCGGGGCTGCTGGCCAAGAAGGCGGCGGAGCACGGGCTCACCCGCAAGCCGTGGGTGAAGACCTCGCTGGCGCCGGGCTCCAAGGTGGTCACCGAGTACTACGAGAAGGCGGGGCTCCAGGAGTACCTGGACCGGCTCGGGTTCCAGACGGTGGGGTACGGCTGCACCACCTGCATCGGCAACTCGGGGCCGCTGCCGACGGAGATCGCGGAGGCCATCCAGGAGCGCGGCCTGGTGGCGTGCTCGGTGCTCTCCGGGAACCGCAACTTCGAGGGGCGGATCAACTCCGACGTGCGTGCCAACTTCCTGATGTCGCCCCCGCTGGTGGTGGCGTTCGCCATCGCCGGGCGGATCGACTGGGACCCGTACAACGAGCCGATCGGCACCGACCCGGAGGGGCGCTCGGTCTTCCTCCGCGACATCTGGCCGACCTCGGCCGAGGTGCAGGGGGCGATCCAGTCGTCCATCGAGTCGGAGATGTACCGGCGGAGCTACGCCGGGGTGTTCGAGGGCGACGAGCGGTGGAGGTCCATGGACATCCCCACCGGCGACCGCTTTGC
Source organism: Longimicrobiaceae bacterium (assembly GCA_036260145.1). Classification (GTDB taxonomy): domain Bacteria; phylum Gemmatimonadota; class Gemmatimonadetes; order Longimicrobiales; family Longimicrobiaceae; genus JAFAYN01. The sequence continues at coordinate 12,627 of DATAAL010000451.1, forward strand.
CTGGGATCCGGACTCCACCTACGTCCGCCAGCCGACGTACTTCCAGGACATGCCGCGCGAGGCGCCGGAGACGGTGCAGGAGATCCGCGGCGCCCGGGCCGTGGCGTTCCTGGGCGACAGCGTCACCACCGACCACATCTCCCCGGCGGGGAGCATCAAGCGGGACTCGCCGGCGGGGCGGTACCTGGTGGAGCACGGGGTGGGGCCGCACGACTTCAACTCCTACGGCTCGCGCCGCGGGAACCACGAGGTGATGGTGCGCGGCACCTTCGCCAACGTGCGCATCCGCAACCGGCTGGCCCCGGGGACAGAGGGCGGGTACACCACCTACTTCCCCGAGGACGAGGTCACCACCATCTACGAGGCGGCGGTGCGCTACCAGCAGGACGGGACGCCGCTGGTGGTGCTGGCGGGGAAGGAGTACGGCTCGGGGTCGTCGCGCGACTGGGCGGCCAAGGGGCCGTACCTGCAGGGGATCAGGGCAGTGATCGCGGAGAGCTACGAGCGGATCCACCGCTCCAACCTGGTGGGGATGGGGATCCTCCCGCTCCAGTTCCTCTCCGGGGAGAGCGCGGACTCGCTGGGGCTCACCGGGCGCGAGACCTTCGACTTCGAGGGGCTCACCGAGGCCGTCCGGACCGGGTTCGCGGGCGGGCGGGAGCTGACGGTGCGCGCCACGGGCGAGGACGGATCGGTGAAGGAGTTCCGGGCGCTGATCCGCATCGACACGCCGCAGGAGGTGCTGTACTACCGCCACGGGGGGATCCTGCAGTACGTGCTGCGGCAGCTCCTGCTCGGGAAGGAGAAGCCGGAGGCGGTGGCGCCTGCCGTTTCCGCGGGGCCGGTGTCGCACGAGCCGGGGGCGGACGACAAGGTCACCGAGGGGTCGGTGGAGTCGTTCCCGGCTTCCGATCCGCCGGCGTACTGAGCTTACGGTGGGCTCGGGGTAGGGCCGCTACAGAGCCCGGCGAAACAGCCGCCGGTCTCTTCCGCGGGGGCGAGGAGCCTCACGAAACCGCCGTGAGTCTCCCCGCCCCGGGGGGAGCCCCGCCAAAACTACCGGCGGGTCTCCCCCCGAACAGGATCATACGGGTACTGCGGGAACTGCGGACTGCAACTGCACGGCGGGGGGG
>DATAAL010000452.1:0-3477 GCA_036260145.1 Longimicrobiaceae bacterium
CGGGTGTCCAGGCAGAGGTTCCCCCCGATCGTTCCCTGGTTGCGGAGCTGTGGACCGGCCACCAGCCCCGCCGCACGGGCGAGCGAGGGGAAGAGCCGCCGCACCAGCGGGTGCCGGGCGACCCCGGCGAGCGTCTCGGTCGCGCCGATGCACAATGCGCTCGCCTCCCCCTCCCGCTCCACCGGTCGCCCCTCCGCATCCACCAGCCTTATCCCGCTCAGCTCCGCGATCCCCTTCAGCCCCACCAGCACCCGCGGCGTCCAGAGCCGGTGCTTCATGTTGGGCATCAGGTCGGTCCCCCCCGCGATCGGCATTGCATCGTGGCTGCCGTGCAGGAGGTCGAGAGCCTCGGCGAGCCGGCCGGGACGGAGGTAGCGGTACTCGTGGAGCCGGAGCATGGCGCGTCGATTCGGGTGGAGCGGAAAGCCGGGCCAAGGTAGCAGGGACCCGCGCTCGTAGCCAGGGCGTGGAACCGCTCAGCGGCGGTAGAGAGACTTCTCCGGGAGGTGCGCGTCGTAGGAGCGCGGGAGACGCACCCGGAACACCGACCCCTCCCCGTCCCGCCCCTCCGCGGTGATCCATCCGCGAAGGAGGAGCGCGATCTGCCGGGCGACGGTCAGCCCGAACCCCGTTCCCCGCCGCATCGAGTCGGTGCGGGAGGGGTTCCCCAACTGCTCGAATGCCTCGAAGATCTTCTCCCGGTTCTCCGGGGGGATCCCCGGACCCGTGTCCATCACGGCGATCTCCACCTCCTCCCCGCCCGGTCCGGCTACTGCCCGCGCCTCCACCACGACCTCGCCGCGCGAGGTGAACTTCACCGCGTTCCCCACCAGCGCCACCAGGAGCTGACGCAGCCGCTCCGGATCGGTCTCCAGGACCGCGGCTTCCTCCGCCACCCTCAACCCGAAGTGGAGTTGCTTCGCCTCCGCCTGCTGGCGGAGCGGCTCCAGCGCCGAGCGGAGGAACGGCTCCAGGGCGAGGGGGGTGGGGGAGACGGGGAGCCGCCCGATCTCGGCGGTGGTGACCAGGAGCACGTCGTCCACCAGGCGGGCCAGGTGCTCCGCGCACACCCCGGCGCGCTCCGCCGCTCGCTGCGCCGCGGGGGGAACCACGCCGTACGTCTCGGTGCTGAGCAGGTGCGTGTACCCCACGATCGCGTTGAGCGGGGTGCGCAGCTCGTGGCTCACCGCGGTGAAGAAGCGGCTCTTGGCGCGGTTCGCCTCCTCCGCCTCCGCCGCCAGGCGGGCCAGGTCGCGCTCGCGGCGGATCTGCTCGCTCACGTCCTCGAACAGGATGGAGACCCCACCCAGCGGGAGCGGGTAGACCCAGATGTCGAAGAAGCGGTCGCGGAACACCCGCCCCTCGGGGCGTACCGCCGAGAGGTGGCGGAGGGAGCCGTCCTGCATCGTGGCACGGAGCGTCTCGCCGATCTCGGCGGGGGCGGTGGGGAGGAGGGTCCAGAGGTCGGCCCCCACCACCCGCTTCCGGGGGAGGGACAGGAGCGACTCCGCCGCCGCGTTCACGTAGACGATCCGCCATTCCGGATCCACCGCCACGAAGCCGTCGCGGATGGACTCCAGGAGCCGGGCATACTGCTCCTGGACCCCTATCTCCTGCGTAGCGTCGCGGAAGTGGACGATGATCCCTTCCCCCTCCATCGGCGCGGCGTGCACCGCGAAGTAGCGGGGGCGGTCCCCCGCGGTGAGCCGTTCCCGGAACTGGCTCGGCTCGCGCTCCTCCATCGCGCGGCGCAGGCTCTCCCTCACTTCCGCGCGGTCCGAGTGGGGTGCGACCTCCTCCAGGCGCCGCCCGAGGGCCTCCTCGCGGGAGATCCCCAGGAGACGCTCGGCGGCGGCGTTCCAGTAGGTGACGCGCCACCCCGCGTCCAGGGTGTAGACGCCGTCCTGGATCGCCTCCAGGACCACGCTCGAGGGAAGTGTCGCGAACATGCTAACCGGTCGTCCGGGCTCCACCATGGCCGCTGCCCCGCCCTATCAGTGATACGTCCGCTTCAGCCGGCGCGTTCCACCGCGCGCCGGCTGAACTCCGCCTCCGCACCCCACTCCGGGAACCGGTCGGCGGAGGCCACCGCGAGCGCGGTGCGGAGCATCACCCGCCCCTGCTGCACCGCCCCCCCGTAGTCGATCCCCTCCCGGTACGCGTCGGAGGGCTGATGGTAGTGCCGGGTGACGAACTCCTCGTACCACGCCTCTCCCCACCCCTCCGGCCTCCCCTCGAAGTCCAGCCCGTGATCCAGGGCGAGCGCGGGGACCCCGGCGCGGGCCAGGGGGAAATGGTCCTGCCGGAAGAACATCCCCTGCTCCGGGTGTGGATCGGGCCGAAGCGTCATCCCCTCGGCCCGCGCGGCCTCCCGCACCGCGTCTCCCAGCTCGGAGCGGTCGGCTCCCAACGGGGCGATGTCGCGCGTCTTCCCCTGCAGGTTGGCGCCGTCTACGTTGAGCGCGGCGGCGGTCCGCTCCAGGAGGACCAGGGGGTTCCGGGCGTACCACTCCGAGCCAAGGAGCCCCGACTCCTCCGCCGTGGTGGAGACGAACAGGAGGGAGCGCGCCGGGGGTCGCGGGAGGGCGGCCGCGGCCTCCGCGACTGCCAGGAGGAGGGCGACGCCGCTGGCGTTGTCGTAGGCTCCATGGTACACTACCCTCTCCCCGTCCTCCCCGGTCCCGGTCCCCAGGTGGTCGTAGTGCGAGGTGAGGAGGAGCACCTCCCCGGCCCGATCGGGGTCGCTCCCGGGGAGGAGCCCGGCGACGTTCGCGGTCTGCACCTCGCGCACCGTGCTCCGTACCCGGGCCCGCACACGAATCCCGGTGGGTACCGGACGGAATCCCGGCTCTTCGGACCGGCGCAGGAGCTCGTCCGGGTCGTGGCCGGCGCGCCGCAGCGCCTCCATCGCCGTCCCCTCCGAGATCCACCCCTTCACCCGCAGGGGGAACCCGGGATCACCCGCCAGGTCGAACTGCTCCCCGGTGTTGGAGGAGCGGACCACGTTCCAGCCGTACCCGGCCGACTCGTCGGTGTGGATCAGGAGCACTCCCGCCGCACCCCGGCGCGAGGCCTCCTCGTACTTGTAGGTCCACCGGCCGTAGTACGTCAGCGCCTTTCCGCCGAAGAAGCCCGGCGTCGCCTCGGTGCCGGGGTCGTTGACCCGCACCAGGAGAATCCTGCCGCGGACGTCCGTATCCCCGAAATCGTCCCATCCGTACTCCGGAGCGGTGATCCCGTACCCTGCGAACACCAGCTCGCCCTCCGCCTCCACCTCGGCCTCCGGGACCCCGGTCCTGAGCACGTACGCGTCGCGGTACACGGGCTTCAGCGTCTCACCCCCGGGGAGGACGAACTCCAGGCGCGGTTCCGGGGTCAGCCCCACCAGCGGCACGGGGTGGAGGTACGACCCCTCGACCGGTCGGAGGCCGATCCGGCGGAGCTGGGCGTGGATGTACTCCGCGGCCAGCTCCCCGC
>DATAAL010000453.1:0-12421 GCA_036260145.1 Longimicrobiaceae bacterium
CTCCCGACCCGCAGCTCCCGCCGGGGGAGTGGTCGGCTGCGGCGAACGGCTTCCGCTCCGCGGTGGCGGTCCCGCTCCGCCACCGGGACGAGGTACGCGGGGCGCTCCTCCTGGCGTGGCGCGAGCCCACCCCGGTATCGCCCGAGACGGTGCGCCTGGCCGAGACGCTGGGGGTGCAGGCCGCCGTCGCTCTCCACAACGCCCGCCTGTACCAGGAGCTAAAGCGCTCCACCGAGGCGCGCAACCGCTTCTTCTCGGCCATGAGCCACGATCTCCGTACCCCCATCGCCGCCATCGTGGGGTACAGCGAGCTGCTGGCCGATGGGATCGTGGGGGAGCTCGCGCCCAAGCAGCAGGAGATGGTGGAGCGGATCGCCCAGGTGGCGGCGCACCTCACCGAGCTGGTGAACGACATCCTGGACCTGGCCCGGCTGGACGCCGGGCGGGTGGAGCTGCACCCGCAGCCGGCACGGCTGGAGGAGCTGGTGCGGGAGGCGGTGCTCGTGGTGGAGTCGCAGGCGCGGGAGAAGCAGCTCCCCATCCGGCTGGAGCTGGACCCCGCGGGTGGCGAGACGCTGGTGGTGGACCCGGCACGGGTGCGGCAGATCCTGGTGAACCTCCTCTCCAACGCGGTGAAGTTCACCCAGCGGGGAGAGGTGCGGGTGCGGGCGGGGATCCACGACGCCCGGGCCTGGATCACGGTTCAGGACACCGGGCCGGGGCTCCCGGAGGGGAGCGAGGAGGCGGTGTTCGGGGAGTTCCTGCAGCTCGCCAGCGGGCGGGGGTACAAGCAGGAGCCGGGGAGCGGGCTGGGGCTGGCGGTATCGCGGCGCCTTGCCCGGGCGATGGGGGGGGACCTGACGGCGGAGAGCATCCCCGGGACGGGGGCGGCGTTCACCCTCTCCCTGCCCCTGGGGAGAGACGAGGCGAAGGCGGAGGGTCGATCGTGAGTCCAAGGCGCTGGGCCCCCGCGTGGGAAGGCCGGGAGTCGGGGAGCGTGCGTCCCCGGTCTCCCGGCGCGGACCGTCTCAGCTCCGGTTGACGATCCGGTTCAGGACATCTGGAACACCTGGTCCACCGGCCCCTGCACCACCGGCGAGGCCCCGCGGTGGGTCCAGGCTACCGCGCCCGCCGCGGACCGCGATCAGTTCAGGAACCGGTACAGCTCCACCCGGGTCTGGCTCAGCGCCTGCACCTCCAGCCGGACGTAGTCCCCGTTCCGCAGCCGCCGGAACCGGTCCACGTCGCTCCGGCTGGCCCCGTAGGGGAGCGACACCTGTACCGTGGATCCGTTCCGCTCGCGGAGGATGAACGTCCCCCGGGAGTAGTCCACCGTCCCCACCGTCCCCTCCGTCCGCTGGATGCCGCCCGTGCGGTCGTCGTGCCCGCCCTGGCCGCCCCGGTCCTGCACGCTCTGCTGGACGTAGATGTAGTCGGTGTACAGCTCACGCTGCGAGCCCTGCTGCACCCGCGCCGACACATAGTCGCCCTGCTCCAGCGCGGTGACGGGGTACTCCTGCTGGCGGTACACCACCTGGGTACGGCCGTCGTAGTACAGCGCCGCCGTGCGGCCGTCCTGGGTGCGGAGCTCGATCCGCTGGTTGCGGGTGTCCACATACCGGATCTCGCCCACCAGCTCCCCGTTGTTCCCCCCCCCGGTGGGGCTCATCACCCCGCCCAGGATGTCTTCCATGGTGCCGAGCTGCGCGCACCCTGCTCCCGTCAGCAGCGCCGCTCCCAGCGCCAGCCGGCTGATCCCTCGAATTCCTGCGTTCATAGGGCTGCTCCTTCCCTTTGAAGTCACCGTAGATCGGGGACAACGAGGCAAAGGCAGTGCCGCAAACGACGCAGCTCGTTGTGGGGCAGTAAATTACCGGATTTCCAGGGAACCGCGGGAAGGTCGGGTGATGCGGGCCGGTGCCGGAGGGGAGCGGCGTGTCCTCCCGGAGGGACGCGAAGCCGGGAGCGCGAGGACGCCGCTCCCGGCGCGAGGTCTACCGGCCGGCGGGGATCACCAGGACCTGCCCCACCCTGATCCGGGAGGAGCGCATGGAGTTCGCCGCCTTGATCCGCGCCACGCTGGTCCCGTGGCGCCGCGCGATCACCCACAGCGAGTCGCCGGGGCGGACCCGGTAGGTGCGGCCCCCGGCCGGCCGGTTCGCGGAGCTCCCGGCCGGGGTGCGGACGCGCGCGGGCCGTTCGTCCCGGTTGGCGAGCACCGGCTCGCTCCGGGGCACCCGGCCGAGGTAGCGAAGGTACGGGTCGGGGAAGACCGCCACGTGGAAGTGGGGCGGACGGTTCTCCTCGGTGGCGTCGAGCACCCCCTGCCGCTCCAGGTACAAGAGACGGTCGCGGAGCCAGCTCAGGCAGCGGCGGCGGGCGGGCTTGCGGATGTCCACCGCCATCCCCGCCGGGTGGACCGACTTGTCCACGCTGTTGATGAGCCGGAAGCTCCGGGGGCGCACCGCGCTGGTGACCACCATCTTCTCTCCGCAGGAGTCCCGGTACTGCTCGGCCAGCCGCTTGACGAAGGTGACCGTGGTGGGGAGCGCGTATGGGTAGTTGACCCCGTGCACCCGGTAGTCCGAGTTCCCCCGCAGGCGGACCAGCGTCCCCTTCTTCACCGAGGAGCGCACGCTGGAGCCGGTGTGGTGGAAGACCAGATCGTCCTCGACCGCCTTGCGATAGGTGCGGTCCACGGCCGCGCGCGACCCCCGGAGGGTGGTGGTCTGGGCATCCGTCGTGCGTGCGCTGAGCACCACGCCGGCCGCTGCGACAGGGATGAGGAGGCGGAGAAATCGCATGGGAACAGACTGCAGCGTTCGAAGCTCGGAGCGGTCGCGGCGAGGGGAGCGGCAGCGCGGTTGCCGCGCCGCCCCGGGTCCGGCCCTCCCGGAGCGCCGCGTGGCGGCGCCGGGAGGAGGTGGGCTAGTTTACCACCCGCGGTTCCGTCCGGTCAACCGGATACCCGCGGGAGGGGGAAGAGGATCCGGCGGAGGCCGCCGGGACGACCCGAACCAGCGTGCGCCCGGAGGGACGCGCCATGCCACTGATCGCCCTGCTCTGGCCGCTCCTCGCGGCGCTCCTCCCGGGGTGCGCCGACGGCGCCCGTGATGCGGCGCCGGAGCGGAGCGCGGCCGCGGCTGCCGGAGCGGAACCGGCGGACACCACCGCCGCGCTGGAGATCCGCTTCCTGGACGTGGGACAGGGCGACGCGGTGCTGGTCCGGCACGGCGACCGGACGGTGCTGATCGACACCGGGCCGCGCGACCGCATCGTGGAGCAGCTGCGGGCGCTCGGCGTGGACCACCTGGACCTCCTGCTGGCGTCGCACAACCACTCGGACCACATCGGCGGTGCCGATGCGGTGCTGGATTCGCTCCGGGTGCGCAACTACCTGGACAACGGCCACCCCGCCACCACCTCCATCCAGCGGCGCGTCCTCGACCGCCTGGAGGACCGCGGTGTCACCTACCTCCAGGCCACCGCGCGCACCCTCACCCTGGGCGACGCCCGGCTGCGGATCTTCGCCCCTCCCCGTGAGATCGAGGGCGACGAGCAGAACAACCGCTCGGTGGTGGCGCTCCTGGAGCGGGGCCGCTTCCGCGCCCTGTTCACCGGGGACTCCGAGGAGGAGGAGATCGCCTTCCTGCTGCAGGCGGACTCCCTCCCCGACGTGGACGTGCTCAAGGCCGCGCACCATGGGAGCCGGAACGGGGTGACCGCGGCCTGGCTGGCGCGGCTGCGACCGGAGGTGGTGGTGGTGAGCGCCGGGGAGGGGAACTCGTACGGGCACCCCCACCCGGAGGCGCTCCGCCGCTACTGCGCGGACGGGCGGCGCCTCCTGCGCACCGACCTGCACGGGGAGGTCGTCGTCCGGGTGGACGCGGCGGGGCGCTACACCCTCCGCGCTGCGGGGGACTCCCTGGCCGCCACCCCGGCGCGGCAGACCGCTGCCTGCTCCCCCCCCGGCGAACCCCCCACCACCCGCCCCCCCACCGGCCGGCGCCGCGCGGGGAGCGGCGCTCCGTAGCCCACAGCGCGGTCAGTCGCCCGGGATCAGCCCCGGGGAGCGGTCGGGCCCGTACAGACGCCGGTACACCGTGGCGTTGCGGAGCACCAGCTGCACGTACTCGCGCGTCTCCGCGAACGGGATCCGCTCCCGGAAGCGGTCCACGTCCCGCCCGTACCCCAGCTCGCGGCGCCAGCGGTCGGCGCGGGAGGGCCCCGCGTTGTACGCGGCCAAGGCCAGGTCGCGCGCCCCGTCGTAGCGCCGGAGCTGGTCGCGCAGGTAGCGGGCTCCCATCCGCAGGTTCACCTCCGGGACCGCCAGGAGCGGCTCCTGGAAGGCGTAGACCCCGGCGCCGGGCGCCAGCCACCGCGCGGTAGCTGGCATCAACTGGGCGAGCCCCCGCGCCCCCACCCGGGAGCGCGCCTCTGGGTCGAACGACGACTCCTGGCGCACCAGCCCGGCAAGGAGCGCCGGGTCCACCCCCGCGTCGCGCGCCTCGTCCTCCAGGACCTCCCGGTAGGGGTAGGGGAAGACCACGCGCAGGAGGCGGGTATCCCACCGCCCGCCGCGCTCTTCCAGGAGGCGCCGCCCCAGGCGGATCCCCTCCACAGTGTGGCCGCGGTCCCGTACCCCCTCGGCCAGCGCCAGGAGGGCGGCGGGGCGGCGCGCCAGGCGGCGCACGGCGGCGTCCAGCTCCTCCCGCCACTCCGCCTCCAGCCCCGCCGCTTCCAGCGCGTCCAGGCGGGTGAGGATCCCCGCCGCGTCCGCAGGGTCCGAGGCGAGCCCCACCCAGGGCTGCCGCTCGCGGAGGGTGCCCGCCAGGGGGTCGGCCCCCGCGCGCTCCCCGGCCCGGATGGCGTAGTAGGACACGGGGTCGGCCGCCATGGCCGCGGCATACATGGCCCGCGCCGCCGCCTCGCGCCCGGCCTGCTCGTGCAGCACCCCGGCCCGGTACGCGATGAGCGCGGTCTGCTCCCCCTCGGGGTAGCGCTGCACGTACTCCTCCCAGGCGTGGATCGCCGCCGCCCGGTCTCCCGCCCGGAGGCTCCGGTCCCCCACCCGGAAGAGCGCCTCGCGCGCTTCGGGAGAGCGCCCGACCGAAGCGGCGCGGCGGTAGTAGGAGATGGCCTGCGCCCGGTTCCCGGTGGCATCGCCCAGGAGGAAGAGGGCCACCCCCGCCGCGGCGGTCCCGGGGCGGCGCTCGGCCAGGGCGCGGAGGGCGGCCAGACCGTCCCCGAGGTCCCTGCGCATCCGGACGCGGGCAGCGTACAGCTCCGCCTCGGCCGCCCGCTCGGGGTCCGTCAGACGGGAGGCCGCGTCCTGGAGCACGGCGCGGGCCGGATCCCAGTCCCACTCCTCCACCAGGAGCTTCCCCTGGCGCAGGCGGAGCTCCGGGTCGTCGGGAGCCCCCGCGGCGATCGCCAGGCGGATGGAGCGCGCGGCGAGCCCCGGCTTCCCCGCGGCCTCGAAGCCCGCGGCGCGCGCAAGCTGCTCCTCCGCGGTGAGGGTGTCGGCGATCTCCCCCAGGAGCCGCGCCGCCCCGAGCCGGTCGTCCGCGCGGGCGGCGGTGTCGGCGGCCACGGTGCGCAGGAGGTCCCGCGCTTCCCAGGTGCGCCGCTGCGCAGCCAGGAGCCGCGCCCGGTCCAGGACCAGCGCCGCGGCCTCCGCCCCCACGCCCAGCGAGGCCAGGGCGCGGGACTCCCGCTCCAGCCGGTCCAGGGCGCGGGCGGTGTCCCCCGTCGCCGTCCAGTACCGCGCCTCGGCGCGCGCCTGGCGGAGCCGCACCGGCCCCGAGTTCCCGGGGGCCGCCGCGGCGGCCGTGATCACCCCCGGGTCGGGGATGCGGGCCAGCGCCTCGGCCTGCAGGGCGCGGAACCAGTCCCGCGCGGCGGGGGTCCGCTCCGCGGCCGCGCCGAACGCGGCCGCGGCCTCCCGGTGCCACCCCGCCTCCCGGAGAACCCGGCCCAGCCGGGCCCGGGCGACCCCGCGCGGCCCCGCGCCGGGGAGGGCGGCGTAGCGGCGGTAGGCCACTGCGGCCTCCTCCCATCGCTCCGCCTCCTCGTGCGCGCGTCCCAGCAGGAACCACCCCTCGCCCTCGCCCTCGCGGCCGAGCCACTCCCGTCCCGCGAGGAGCCGCCGGACCTGCTCCCACCCTCCCCACTCCGACGCGGCCCGCGCAGCGAGGAGAACGGCGGAGGCGGGCGCGTCCGCGGGATCCTCCACGTGGTCGGCCAGCTCGCGCCAGGCGCTCCAGGGGCGGTTCCGGGCCAGGCTGGCGCGCGCCTCCTCCATGGCCACCACCAGCCGGGTGCGGGGGAGCGCGCCGATCGGCTCCAGGATCTCCGAGCCGGGAAGGGCGACAATCGCGGAGGCGCGCTCCCGGATCTCCCCCGTGGTGCGGGAGGAGCTGAGCGCGAGACCCACGATCAGCCCTGCCAGGCCGGCGGCAGCGGGTGCGGAGGGGTGCAGCTTCTTCATGGACAGCCTCGGGTACTTCAGGTACAGCGGCACCGCGGCGGCGCCCGCCCCGCTGGTCCGCGCACGGGGCACAAACCGTTCCGGGCCGGTTCGGCGACGGCGGGCCGGGAGAACGGCGACTGCGGCGGCGGATGAAACGGACCGGCGGGGACGGCGAACCAACGGGAACGGACGGGAATACCCCTCTCAACCCCGAAGACGCCTCCCGGTTCCCCGGGCCGGGACCGCGGCGGAGGTGCCGCTGGCCGGCACGCAGATCGTGCCGCTCCCGGAATGGTTTGCGGAGCCCGGAAACCCGGCTCCGGGGCGTCCGGGCCGGGTTGACAGGGAACAGGTGATTGGTTAAGTTGTTGGGTCTTCACGCCGGAAGGCGTCAGGATACCTGCCTGCTTAGCTCAGTTGGTTAGAGCATCTGACTGTTAATCAGAGGGTCCCAGGTTCGAGTCCTGGAGCAGGCGCTACAGAAAGCCAAGGCTCCGCATCGGTTCCCGGTGCGGAGCCTTTCTGCTTTTGGGAGATGCTGTTGTGAGTTTCTCCAATCAGCCCCCGCTTGCGAGCCGCTGCGAGGGGTTGGCGACCACGGCTTTCATAGTCGCCCTGTCCGACTGCTGGTAGATCCAGACGGGCGTGTTCGGGTTCTTCCAGCCCCCCGCCGCCACGTCCACCGGGGATAGCCCCTTGCGCTCCGTGGCCCACTTCCGCCGGAAGCAGTGCCACATCCCGCCCGGCCTGGGCTCCAGTCCTGCGATCCCGTAGGCACACCGCAGCCAATCGTCCAGCAGTTCGGGGCGGCCCGGCCTGGCGGCATCGGCTGGAGAGGGGAAGACCCACGCATCCCCGATGGCGGGCCGCTCCCGCCTGGTCTCCACAAGAAGTCTATGCCTGGCCGGTAGACGGTGGTATCATTCTGGTTATCCTCGCTTGTCGATCGGACGCTGAACGCCTTCTGATCTCCGGCTGATCCCTTGCGGACAATCTACCTGGATGCGTGCTGCCTTAACCGGCCCTTCGACGACCAGCGGCAGCCCCGGATCCGCCTGGAGGCAGAAGCGGTACTGCTGATCCTGCAACGCGTCGCGGGCGGGGGGACTCAATGGCTCGGGAGCAGTGTACTGGAGTTCGAGATCGGGCGGATTTCCGACCGGGAGCGGCTCCGCCGGGTCCGGGAGATGCTCACGGATGTCTCACGCTGGGTGCAGGTGGAGGAGACCGACATCGCGCGTGGCGAAGAATTGGAGGCGCTCGGGTTCAGCGACTTCGACGCGCTGCACCTGGCCTGCGCCGAGCGGGGTGGAGCAGAGATCTTCCTGACCACCGACGACCGTCTGCTTCGGCGAGCCGAACGGCACGTGGACCAACTCCGGGTTCGAGCCGTGAATCCGGTGAACTGGATCAGCCAGGAGGAACCATGATCGATACCGCGACCGCGACTCTGGAAGAGATCCGGCGCGCCGGGGTTGAGGCGTTGCGCCGGGAGCTGGGGGTGGTCGGGATGGTGCGCTTCCTCCAGCAGTTCGAGACCGGGACCGGAGACTACACGGAGGAGCGTCAGCAGTTCGTCGGGAAGGCTGGCGTCCGTGCGCTCGCGGAGCAGATCCAAAACGAGCAGGCGGATCGCCGCTCCGCGTGATCGGCTGGTAGCACCGACCGGGACCGGTGGGGGGTGGGATAACTTCCGGGATAGGTTCACCGGTAGAACCCGGCATTTCGGCCGTCGAAGTCCGGCAGGCTCTTCCGGAACATCAAGGAATATCAATGCTTTACCGGACTCCTCTCAGCCGCGCCTCCGACTGTTAATCAGAGGGTCCCAGGTTCGAGTCCTGGAGCAGGCGCTACAGAAAGCCAAGGCTCCGCATCGGGTTCCGGTGCGGGGCCTTTCTGCTTTCGCGCCTCGTGGACGACAAGACCGAAATGGTTTTCAGGATCTCCCCGTCGGGCGGGGACGCCCCACGCCGCGTCAGCGGAACCAGGACACGATGGTGTAGCGCTCGCCGTGCGTGACCGGTGTCACCTCGTGGGTGGTCTCCGCGCGGAAGGCCACCAGTGTACCCGGAGGCGGCGCCACGGGGACGCGGAGCGCCGGCCCGGTGTAGGGCCCATGGAAGACCAACTCCCCCCCGCCGTAGGTGTCCGGTGCGGGCTCCGGCGAGGGCGTGCTCAGGAAGACCACCGCCGAGATCCTGCGGAACCGCGATTCGTCGCGGATCAGCGGCGTGTTCCCGTCCTGGTGCGGCACGAAGAAGTCGCCGACCTCGTAGCGGAGGAACTGCGGCTCCTCGCACTCCGTGAGAGGGAGCCCGAAGTGCTCCTCGATCTCCGCCTTCCGCTCCAGCAGCCGCCCCCGGATGCGCTCCCGCGTCTCCGGTGAGACGACGATCCGGGTCGACTTCCGCACGAGAGGAGCGACCCTGCCCTCCGGCTGCTGGCTGAGCACCGTCGCGGGGCCGCCGCCAGCCAGGCGCAGCTCTCTGCCCAGCTCCCGGAGCGTCGCGGCGTCGAGGAAATCGGGGATCTGGAGAAGATCGATCATCAGGCTGCCACCGGCGTCGCCGGGCCGTCAGGGTGTCACGTACAGGGAGCAAAGCTGCTCCACGAGCGGCCGGGCGGGGTCCCGCTGGAGGGTAGAGCCCCGCAGCCGCAGCCACTCTCCCTCGATGTAGAGCCCCTCCCCCCGGCCCGGCTCCGTCCTCCGGGTCCAGCGGGTGGCGAGGAGCCGGCAGGGACCGCCCTCCTGCGGACGTGCCCAGGAGCCCCAGAAGCGGTACTCCTGCACCCGGACGGCGACCGCCACCTCGCGCGGCGTCACCCCGTCCATCTCCACCTCCGCGACCTCCCAGCCGGCGCCGGAGGCCAGCCCCACGGCCGGAAGGGTCCATTCCCGCGCCGGGGCACCCGCGGCGCAAGCTCGCGCAGCAGGTGCCCGACGGTGGATTCCCGGGACTCCGCCGTCACGCGACGGCGGGCGGCTTGGCCAGACCCACGAAGATCACGATCCCGTCACCGCCGGGGTTCCCCTGCGCGGGCTCGAAGTCGGTGCCGAAACGCGGCTTCCAGTTGTTGACCACCCACACGTTCCCCGCCCTGTCGATCACGCAGCTGGTGGAGCGCATCAGCGGACTGTAGCACTCGGTGCCGTCCGTGTACAGCGGCTGCCCGTTGTGCAGCAGCACCTCGTCGCCGCCCGAATGCAACGTGTAGCCGGTCGGGGGAGAGATGGGGTCGCCGGGCCGGAGCCCCGCCGCGCGGTTCCCTTCCGTGTCACCCGCCAGCACAGACAGCGCGGCGTTGGTGTAGTCGCTGTCCACGCCCATCCGGCCGAAGTTGGCCACCCACACGTTGTCGTCGCCGTCCACGGCGATCCCCCAGGGCGTATCGATGCCGCCGCCGTCATATCCCCCGTACACCTCGCCGTTCGGTCTTACCCGGTAGACCTTGCTGTCACCGCTGGACGCTACCCAGGCGTACCCCTGAGAGTCGATTGCGAGGGCCTTGGTCGCGTAGCCCACGGGCACGTCCAGCGTCTTTTCGAGCTGGCCGCCGTTGATGCGGAACCGGGTCACCGTCCCCGCGTTCACCTGCGGCCATCCGAGCCCGCCGCCGTTGGTGAGCCACGCATTACCATCCCTGTCCATCGCCACGCCGAACGGGTGGCTGCCGCTGTGCGCCCAGAGCGCGTGGTCCGGATTGCCCCTCAGGTACACGACCACGCGGTCGTTGCCGTAGCTCGCCATCCAGATGTTGCCGTCCGCGTCGGACACGGTGGCCTGCACACGGTGGGTATGCTCCTGGTACCCGTTGTCGCCCGAGAGCGGCGTGCCGTCCGGCTCGAACTCCGAGACGCTGCCGTGGTGCGGATACTCTTCCCGCGTGCCCCAGCCGAAGTTGCCCACCCACACGTGCCAGTCAGGGTCGATGGTGATCCCCCACCCCGGGCCCTTGAGCCCGCCGCCGAACACGGGTGACTCGGCCGTCCCGTTCACTCCGCGCGCCGGCTTGCCGTCCGGCTGCAGGACCATGATGAACGTCCCCGAGTCGGGCGTGCCCTGCACCACGTTGTTGCTGATCCAGGCATAGCCGTTCCTGTCGAAGGCGATGTTGGCCGGCCCGCCGAACAGGTAGTCGTCATCCCCCGAGTCGTTCACCTTGACGGCCAGCGTCCAGGCATCCACGGGGTTGAGTAGCGCGGGAAAGTACACCTCCATCGCCAGCGACTGGCTCCAGAGAGCGCCGGCGTTGTTGGCCGGGTAGCGGGCGATGTTCAGCAGAGCCTGGAAGGTGTCCGCAGGCGGCCGCCCGCCCGGCGGCGTGGTGAGCTCGAAGAACGTTTCCGTAAGGCTGGGCTTCTGGCGCACGCACGCCAGCACCAGGTTGGCCAGGGCGTTGGTGGAGCGCAGCGTGTTGGTCTGGTCGGCGTTGGGCGGGGAGCGCAGCACCTCCGACTGGAACCCGATGAGCGGCGTGACCAGGTTGTGGGCCATCCCCGCGGCGGTTCGCAGGGCGGAGGCGCCGCCCCTGAGAGTGGCGCCGTCCGCGAACTGCGCCATGCTGAACGCCGCAGCCACGCTGGTGAGCTCGTTGATGACGATGGAACCGCGAATCTCCGGCCCGACGATCGTCATCAACACCACCCGGTCGCTCACGTGGGCGGTGGCGTAGAAGATGGCAGTGGCGGCGGAACCGGCGAAGAGGATAGAGAACCTGCCTTCCGCGTCCGTCCTCGCACTGCCCAGGATCCTGGGCGTGCCGTCCGTCGCCTCGTACAGGGTCACGGGCACGTTCACCAGGGGATAGCTGCCCGTGCCCGACTGCACGGTTCCCGCGAAAAGCTGGTTGTCCATGCGTGCCGTCCTGGGAGAGGGGGAAAGGAGGAGATCAAGACCGCAGCACCGGGGATCCAGCGTCACGCCTCTGTGGGCGGGGCGCTCACCATCCCGGGTGGAACCCGGAGGCGGGTGCGCGGTACGAAGGAAGCCCGGGCTCGCGAAGGCCGGTTCCTCTCCCCGAGTTGACCGCCGGTCGAAAGAGCGTAGCTTTAGGGAGGGAAAGCGGAAATCTGTATCGATGTGGCTCGAAGACCTGGGGCTGAGCCGGGTCTTCTCACTTCCTCCCTTCACGGAAGGACCGTTGTGGTAGAGATCCAGCTCGCAGAGACCGACCGCCTGGACTGGGCGCTGAAGCAGTTCCGGCGCCGGATGATCCGCTCCGGGATGTTCAAGGACATGCGCCGGAGGCGCTTCTACGAGAAGCCGAGCGAGGCTCGCAAGGCCAAGGAGAAGGCTGCGGAGCGCCGCCGGCACAAGGACCGGAAGCGGGCGGCCCGCCGCTTCGAGTTCTAACAGCGGCGACAGCGACAAAATGAAGAGGCCCGAGCCGCCGGCTCAGGCCTCTTCGCGTACAGCCGGCCGGGATTACCAGCGGTCGCCGTAGCCGCCCCGGTCGCCGCGGCCACCACCCCCTCCACCACCCCCTCCGTAGCCGCCACCACTGCCGCCGCCGTAGCCACGGCCGCCGCCACCCCCCCCGCGGCCGCCGCCGCCCCTGCCGTACCCGCCGCTACCCTCGGAACCGCCCTCGGGTGCATCCAACCGTACCACGTTCTCGGCCGCGGGGCCCTTCTGGCCCTGGACCACGTCGAACTCCACGCGCTCGCCGTCGTTCAGGGTCCGGAACCCGCTCCCCTGGATGGCACTGTGGTGGACGAAGACGTCCTTCTCCCCGTTCTCACGGGTGATGAAGCCGAACCCTTTCTCCGGGTTGAACCACTTCACCGTTCCCTTTTCCCTCGCCATGGCCACCTGCTCGCAAAAAAAGTATTTGGATGCACCGCTCAACCTTATAGTACGCGCTCGCACATGATATGCCAAGAGCCCTCTTCATCTTCTCCCTCCGCGAGCGCCGGGATACCCCTCCAGGAGGTCGCGGTAGCCGTCC
>DATAAL010000454.1:0-3960 GCA_036260145.1 Longimicrobiaceae bacterium
CGTCAAGCCGCGCCTGCGGATGATCACCCTGTACCACTTCGCCAACCTCCTCAACTACCTGGTGGTGGGGACGGGGAACAAGGCAGAGCTGACGGTGGGGTACTTCACCAAGTACGGGGACGCCGGGGTGGACCTCCTCCCCCTGGCCGACCTCGCCAAGAGCGAGGTGCGCGCCGTGGCGCGCGTGCTGGGGGTGCCGGACCGGGTGATCGAGCGGGCGCCCTCCGCGGGGTTATGGGAGGGGCAGACAGACGAGGCGGAGCTGGGGATCACCTACGAGCAGATCGACCGCTACCTGCAGGAGGGGAGCTCCGGGAGCGGCGACGCGGACGCGGCGATCCGGCGCCGCTTCCTGGCCAGCCAGCACAAGCGGGAGCTCCCCCCCGTCGCGACGCCGGCGTGAGTGCGGAGGAGCGGCCGGACCTCCGCCCTCCGCCCGACGTGGTGTGGATCGCCCGCCGTCTGGAGGAGGCGGGCTTTTCCACGTGGGCAGTGGGCGGGGCGGTGCGCGACGCGCTGGCGGGGCGGCGCCCAGGCGACTGGGACCTGACCACCCGCGCCCGCCCCGGGGACGTGCAAAGGCTGTTCAGGCGCACCGTCCCCGTGGGGGTGGAGCACGGGACGGTGGGGGTGCTGGGGCGCGACGGGAGGATGTACGAGGTCACCACCTTCCGGCGCGACGTGGAGACGTACGGACGGAAGGCCAAAGTGTCCTTCTCCGACTCGGTAGAGGACGACCTGGAGCGGCGCGACTTCACCATCAACGCGGTGGCGTGGCACCCGCTTACCCGCGAGGTGCGCGACCCGCACGGCGGGATGGAGGACCTCCGTGCCGGGGTGCTGCGGACGGTGGGGGATGCGACCGAGCGCTTCCGTGAGGACCGGCTGCGCGTCCTGCGAGCGCTGCGCTTCGCCGGGAGGTTCGGGCTGCGAATCGACCCGGCGACGTGGGAGGCGGCCCGCGCGACGGTGCCCCACCTGAAGGAGCTCTCCGCCGAGCGGGTCCGGGAGGAGCTGCTCAAGCTGCTGAAGGAGGTCGCGCGTCCGTCGGACTCCCTGCGGCTGTACCAGGAGTCGGGCGCCCTGCGCGAGCTGTACCCGGAGCTGGAGCGGTGCGTCGGTGCGGAGGACCGGGGGAGGGAGGACGTGTGGCGGCACCTGCTGCGCGCGGCGGACGCGGTTCCGCGGAGCCCGGCGCACGTGCTCCTTCGCCTGGCCGCGCTCCTGCACGACGCGGGGAAGCCACGGGTAGAACCGGGTCCTGACCGGTCGTTCCCGGGGCACGCGGAGGCGGGGGCTGCGGCCGCGCGAGAGCTGCTGCGGCGGATCAGGTGCTCCAACGCCGAGACGGACCGGGTGGTGCACCTGGTGGCGCAGCACAGCGGGATCCCGGGGGCGGGCGCCCCAGAGCCGGAGTGGCGGCGGTGGCTGCGGCGGGTCGGGCGGGAGTACGTCCGCGAACTGATCGCCCTGCGAATCGCGGACTGCCGGGCGCGCGCGGCGTCGTCGCCGAGCACTGTCGCGTTGGACCGCGAGCGGCTGGCGGCGCTGCGGCGGGTGATGCGCGCGCGGGCGCCGCTGGAGATCTCGGAGCTGGCGATCGGCGGCGCGGAGCTGCGGGCGCTCGGGCTCCCGCCGGGGCCGCTCTACGGGGAGATCCTGCGGGAGCTGCTGGAGCAGGTCACGGACGACCCGTCGCTCAACCGGCGCGAGACGCTGCTGGAGATGGTCAGATCACGGATCGGGTGAGCGGGCCGCAACCCCACCACGCCTCATGTCGTCCTTGCCCCGGGCCCGGGGAGCCGACAGAATTCCGCTCTGCTTCTCTTCACACCCTCTTTCGCCCGTCCCATGTCTCCCACCACGCGCATCCTCGTAGCCCTCGGCGCCGGGCTCGGTGCCGGAATCACCGTCTCCGTCACGCAGCACCCCGTGCCGCTCGCCGTCGTTAGTGCGATCGAGCCGCTGGGGACGCTCTGGGTCAACGCCATCCGGATGACGGTGATCCCCCTGGTGGTGTCGCTGCTCGTCACCGGGATCGCCTCCTCCCCGTCGGAGGCCACAGGGAGGGTGGGGGGGCGGACGCTCGTCCTCTTCCTCCTGCTGGTCACGGCGTCGTCGCTCCTGGCCGCGGCCGCCGTTCCACCGCTGTTCGAGCCGATGCGGCTCGATCCCGCCGCCGTCGAGGCGGTTCGCGCGCGTCTTCCAGACACGGTGCCGCAGGTGGCGGAACTCCCCCCCTTCCGGGACTGGCTGACCTCCCTGATCCCCACCAACCCGGTCCGCGCCGCCGCGGACGGGGCGATGCTCCCGCTGATCATCTTTACCATCATCGCCGCGCTCGCCCTGACGCGTCTGCCGGCCGAGCATCGGGATTTCGGCGTAAGGATCGCCGACACGGTGGCGCGGACGATGTTCGTGGTCGTGGGGTGGATCCTCGCGCTCGCGCCCTTCGGCGTGTTCTTCCTGACCCTTCCGCTCGCAGCTCGCCTGGGTCTGGACCTGGCCGGGGCGCTGGGTCGCTTCTTCGTGGTTACCTGCGGCCTGCTGGTGGTGGCCACCCTCAGCCTGTACCCGCTGGTCGCGCTCGCCGGGATCCCGATGCGGAGTTTCGCACGCGCCGTGGCGCCGGCCCAGGTGGTCGCCTTCACCACCCGCTCCTCCCTGGCCTCCCTGCCGGCGCTGGTGGACGGAGCGGAGCGCCGGCTAGGCCTCCCTGTCCATGTCACCGGCCTCACCCTCCCGGTGGCCGTCGCCGTGTTCAAGTTCGGCTCGCCGATCGCCCGGATTGCGGGGACGCTCCTCGTCGCCCGGATCTACGGGGTGGAGCTGGAGCCGGCGGCGGTCGCCGCGATCTCCGCGGCGATCGGTCTCCTGAGCTTCTATTCGCCGGGGATTCCCAGCGGTGGCCTCTTCGTGATGGCCCCGCTCTACACCGCCTTCGGCCTTCCCGTGGAGGGGATCGGTCTGCTGATCGCCGTGGACATGATCCCGGACCTGTTCATCACCCCCGCGAACGTGACCGGGGACATGGCGGTGGCCGCAGTGCTGGGCGTACAGTCGGCCGCGTCGCCTGCGCCCGCTCCGCGACCCATCCGGACGGAGGAGCGCGAGCCGGCACTCCCCGCGGACGCGGGGGCGGCCCGGTAGGGAGGGGATCACGAATGGGCCGGCGCGCCCACGCTGATGTCAGGGTACGCGGTGCATGGCCGAGAAAAAGGGCGGCTCCGCTACGGAGCCGCCCCTGTCGATCGATCCGCGTGCCGGCCGTCTCCTACTTGATGAACAGCATGTCCCGATACGTCGGCAGCGGCCAGTAGTCGTCCGGCACCACCTTCTCCAGCCGGTCCGCCACGATCCGCACCGCGGCCATCGCCGGGATGACGTTGTCGCGCATGTGGTACGACTTGGAGTGCACGTCCTCGCCGCCCAGCTCCTCGTTCTGCGCGATCAGCCCGTCCAGCGCGTCCCGCAGCTCGTCCACCAGCGCGTTCACCTTCTGCACCGTGGCGGTCAGCCCCCGCGCCTCCACCCCCAGCCCGCGCGACCGGTCGGCCGCGGCGAGGAGGTCGTTGAGGTAGCGCACCGCCGCCGGGAGGACCATGGTGCCGGCGATGGTCGCCGTGGTCTCGCCCTCGATATTCACCGTCTTGAAGTACTGGTCCAGCGCCACCTCGTGCCGCGACTCCAGCTCCCGGTGCGAGAGGACCCCGTACTTCTCGAACAGCGCCCCGTTCTTGTCGCTGGCTAGGTGCTCCAGGGCGTCCAGCGTGGTCCGCAGGTTGAGGAGCCCGCGGCGCTCCGCCTCCCGGTGCCACTCCTCGCTGTAGCCGTCGCCGTTGAAGACGATGCGCTTCACCCGCCGGATCTCGGTGGCGATCAGCTTCTGCAGCGCCTCCTCGAAGCCGGTGCCCTTGGCCAGCTCGGCCTCGAGCAGGGTGCACATCTCGTCCAGCGACT
>DATAAL010000455.1:0-9384 GCA_036260145.1 Longimicrobiaceae bacterium
GTTCGTGTCGAAGGCCACCGGGGTTCCACTGGCGAGGATCGCGGCCCGATTGATGGGCGGCGAGTCGCTCGCCTCGTTCGGCCTGCCGGATCCCATCCCGGTGCACGGGGTGGCGGTGAAGGAGGCCGTCTTCCCCTTCAACAAGATGCCGGGCGTGGACCCGCTCCTGGGGCCGGAGATGCGCTCCACCGGGGAGGCCATGGGGTTCGACGACTCCTTCGGGATGGCCTTCGCCAAGGCGCAGACCTCGGCGGGGATGGACCTGCCCCAGAAGGGGACGGTGATCGTCACCGTGAACGACCCCGACAAGCCCACGGTGACTCCCCTCGCGCGGCGGCTGCACGACATGGGGTTCCGGGTGATGGCCACCAGCGGGACGGCGCGCTACCTGAGCGCCCGCGGGATCCCCTGCGATCGGGTGTTCAAGGTGAACGAGGGGCGCCCCGACGTGGTGGACCAGATGATCTCCGGCGAGGTGGTGCTCTTCATCAACACCCCGCTGGGGAAGAAGTCGCAGTACGACGACTACGCGGCGCGCCGGGCGGCCATCCAGTACGGGGTGCCCTACATCACCACCATGTCGGCGGCGGCGGCGGCGGTGGACGCCATCGGGGCGCTCTGGGCGGGGCGGCGGGAGGTGAAGTCCATCCAGGAGCGCACGGCGGGGCTTCTGGTGCGGAGCGTGGAGCCGGCGGGGGTTTGAACCAGCAACAGCTTTGAACGGACCGCGTGGGCGTGTCCCCCCTGGCGGGGGGCCGGGCTGCGCGCGGAGTAAGAGACGATACAACCGTCTCTAACTCCGCCGAGACCCCGCAAACTGCGCGGGGTCTCGGCCCTGCCGGGCGCGCATCCCTCACGCGGGGTCGGTGTGTACCGCTAGTAGCATCTGTAGATGCCGTTTTGGTAGTATCCGGTGGAGTAACCCTCCGCGATGCAGTAATTCCTGCATTCCAGGACGAACTCCATCGTCGGGCGGCGGCACGATGGACTTCCCCACGCGGCGCTACTTGCATACCATTCACCTCCTGGCGCAGACACAGGGCTCGGCGGAGCCGGAGCAGCCCCTCGCCCCAGGCCCCGGAGACGAAATGCACCAGCAGATCTACCAGAAGCACCTGATCAGCCTTCGCGCCTGGCTGCACGGGAGCGGAAAGCACGAGGCGCTCCGCGCGCTCGAGTTCGCGCGCCCCCTGCACGGCGGACTCCGCAAGGACGGGGTTACGCCCGAGTTCGCACACCAGGTGTTCATGATGAACTTCGCGCGCAGCTTCGACCCCGCGCTCCTCCACCCCGACGCCACCCTGGCCGTACTCGCCTTGCACGACGTGGTGGAGGACAAGAACGTCTCGATCCTGGAGATCCAGGCGGAGTTCGGCGAGCAGATCGCCCATCCCGTCTTCCTCATGACCGCGCCCGAGGGAGAGACTCCCGCGGAGAAGGCGGACCGGTTCCGCGCGATGGCCGAGTGTCCCATCGCCAGCGTCGGGAAGGCGATCGACCGCGTGCACAACGTGGTCTCCATGGTCGGGGTCTTCACCCCGGAGAAGGTCGCGCGCTACATCGCCGAGTCCGAGGAGTTGATCCTCCCCATGATGAAGGCGGCGCGCCGGCGCTTTCCGAAGCAGATACCCGTGTACGAGATCTCCAAGCTCATGATCTTGACGCACATCCACAACATCCGCACGCTGCTCGTGCAGGCGGTGTAGGCCGGTGGCGCAGGGCGCTCCCTGCTGACGTATCCGCTGGAGCCGCGACGGGCCGGCCATCCTCTCCATTTCCCTCTCCCAAGCAAGGACCACCCATGAGACTCGGTGCCTTCTCCGTCAGCTTGGCAGTCAGGGATCTCGCCGCCTCGCGAGCCTTCTACGAGAAGTTCGGCTTCACGGCGTTCGCGGGCGACGCCTCGCAGAACTGGCTCATCCTGAAGAACGGGGAGGCCGTCATCGGCCTGTTCCAAGGGATGTTCGACCGGAACATGCTGACCTTCAATCCCGGCTGGGACGGCAACGCGAATCTCCTCGAAGAGTTCACCGACGTCCGCGAGCTCCAGCAGCAGTTGAAGACACAGGGGGTACAGTTCGTGGCGGAGGCCGACGAGACGACTCAGGGGCCCGCGTACTTCATGGTGATCGACCCGGACGGCAACCCGATCCTGGTGGATCAGCACGTTTAGGGGTCATGTGCATCGGCCCGCGTGTGCACCCTGCTCCAGGCCGTCGGGTCAGAAGCAGAAGCGCGGCGGGTGCACGTGGTTGCCGTCCCAGGCTCGCCGATCGAGTGGATACGCAGCCCGAAGAGAGCGTCGTGGGCGACCGTTCGGGCATCCTGTCATTGCGACGGCTCAGCGCAGCCCCGCGCACTTGAACCTTGCCGTCATGCTCCTTGTCCTTCCCGTGCGCGCCGCTATCTTGACGCTATGGTTCCGCTCGCTCCCGCTCACCTTTGCCCGTATCCGAACATGCGCCAACCTCTTCTCCTCCTCGCGTCCGTGCCCTGCTGTCTTCTCTTGGGATCCGTCGCACGGGCGAGTGTGCCGGTCCCGGACTACTCCCTGACCGTGGCGACTTCGTCGGACGGAATCCAGGTGTCGTGCGAGGCGGGCTGTGCCTGGAAGACCCTGAGTGCACGGTATGCGTCTGGATCGTACCGCGTCACGGATCGGGGTGTTTTCCCGGTGGCGGCATCCTCGAGCCAGACTCCGGTGCACGACGCCACGAGCTTCTCCTTCGTACTCACCACCGACGGTGCAGGGATCGAGGCTACCTGCGAGAAGGGTTGTAGCTGGCAGCGACTTTCCGCATCCATCCCCTCCGGGACCTACCGCGTAAATTCCCACGGCGTGCAGACCGGGGCGCAGCGATAGCCCGATCCTCCCGCCGCTCGAGCTCGCGTCGGAGCCGATCCGTGAAGGGATTCCTGTAAGAACCTGCGATGCACGCCGAGGAGATCGAGGTCCCCGGGTACGAGCGGGTCGCGTACGCCGAGGAGCCGGAGGCCGGCTACCGCGCGATCGTCGCCGTGCACAGCACCGCGCTCGGTCCGGCGATTGGCGGGACGCGCCTGTGGCGCTACGGCTCGCGCGAGGAAGCGCTGACGGACGCGCTGCGGCTGGCGCGGGGGATGACGTACAAGAACGCGGTGGCGGGGCTGGGCGCGGGCGGCGGGAAGGCAACCATCCTGGAGCCGGAGAACATCCCGGACCGGCGGGCGCTGTTCCGGGCGCACGGGCGTTTCGTCGCGGCATTCGGCGGGGCGTTCCTCACCGGAGAGGACGTGGGGACCACACCGGAGGACATGGCCTGGATCGCGGAGGAGACGCCGCACGTCGGGGGGCTGGCGCATGGGCTGGGCGACCCGTCGCCGTACACTGCCCGCGGGGTCTTCCGCGCCATGCAGGCGGCGGTGGAGCACCGCCGGGGAAGTCCGGAGCTGGCCGGGCTCGCCGTGGCGCTCCAGGGGTGCGGCAACGTCGGCCGGCACCTGGCGCTCCTGCTCCGCGGCGCGGGTGCCCGGCTCGTGGTCACGGACGTGGACCCGGAGCGGGCGGAGCGGGTGGCGGCGGAGTGCGGGGCGGGGGTGGTGGTGCCCGAGGCCATCTACGAGGTCCCGGCGGACGTGTTCGCGCCGTGCGCGCTGGGCGGCGTCCTGAGCGACGACACCGTCCCGCGGCTCGCAGCGCGCATCGTCTGCGGCGGCGCCAACAACCAGCTCCTGGAGCCCCGCCACGGTGAGATGCTGGCGGAGCGGGGGATCCTGTACGCGCCGGACTACGTGGCCAACGCCGGCGGGGTGATCGCCGGGGTGGGGGATACCCGGGGCGAGGATCCTGCCGTCTCGGCGGCGCGGGTGGAGGGGATCTACGACACCATGCTCGCGGTGCTGCGGAGCGCGGAGGAGCTGGGGATTACCCCCGAGCGCGCGGCGGACCGCTACGCGGAGGAGCGTCTGGCGAGGGCGTGAGCGTTCATGGCGCAATCCCGGACGCGCGCGAGCCCGCGTGAGGGACGCGGGCCCGAAGGGGTGTGTCCCCCGCTGGCGCGGGGGACACGCCCGACCCCGCGGTTCGGCGGCGCCGTTACGGCTGGATGGGGACCGTGCACGTGCAGTAGCGGTCCAGCTCGCAGTACCCGCCGGAGTAGCCGTTCGCCTGGCAGCGGGCGTTGCACTCCTCCTCGTTGCAGACGGGGGGGAGCGCCGCGAGCGCCGGCTTCGCGAGCATCTGCGAGGCGCCGAACCCGAAGACCACCGCCACCGCCGCCCCGAAGCCGATCCTGCCGATCCGTCTCATGGTGTCCTCCTCCGGGTGGACTGGTTCCGACGGCCGACCGCTCCCGGCCGGGAGGTGCCGACAGGCCGTCGTTGAGGTGACGTGTCGGATGATGTGCGATTGGGCCGGGTTCGTCAACGGTCGGGTGTTTCCGTATATTCCTGGCACAGGGAGCAGCGCGCTCGTCGTGGTGCAACCCGGCTACGAGAGCCGTGCAGGCCGTCCGCGTCGCACCGAGATCCCGGATCTGCTCGCGAGGAAGATCTGCCGTGGCCGGGGGATTCCCGGGATCGGCCGATAATCCCGACACCCCGCCGCGGGGACGGTCCCCGCGCGCCCGCCACCCCATCGGAAGGGAATGGAAATGGTCCTGCTGTTCCTCGCGATCGGTCTCGGCGCCGGGGTCCTCTCCGGGCTCTTCGGGATCGGCGGTGGCGTCGCCATCGTCCCCGCGCTGATCCTGATCACGGAGATGCCGGTGGTCCGGGCCACGGGGACCTCGCTCGGGGCGCTCCTCCTCCCGGTGGGCGCCTTCGGGGCGTGGGAGTATTACCGCAACGGGAACGTGGACCTGCGCGCCTCGCTCCTGCTGGCGTTGGGTCTGGCGGTGGGCGCGTGGTTCGGGGCGCGGCTGGCGCAGTCGCTGGAACCGGTGGTGCTCAAGCGGATGTTCGCGGTGTTCCTGGTACTGGTGGCGGGGCGGCTCTGGTGGACGGCGTGAGAGGATGACCTCTTCGGCCTCCCCGCAGAGCGGGATCCGCGCTACGGGGAGGTGACCTCGAATACCCCGTTGGTGATGTCGATCCGGACGCGGTGCCCCAGCCCCACGTCGGTGCCGAGGATCCCGTCCAGCTCGAAGAGCATCAGGCGGCGCGAGTCGCGGACGGCCACGTTGCGGAGCGTGAACTCCCGGCCGGCGGCCCTCACCTGCAGGTCGGAGAGGATGGGGGTGCGGATCAGGGTGTCGCCGCCGAACCCGGCGATCCAGCGGCTCCGCCTGGCGAGGAGGCGGCTCGGCAGCTTGCGGATCAGGTTCCGGGTGACGTAGGTGGAATCTGCGCCGGTGTCGAGACCGAAGTAGAGCGGGACCCCCCTCGGACCCTCCGCCCGTACCACCGGGTACCCCAGCCAGAACAGGTTGCGCTTGCGGCGATCGTCCTGCTCCGGGCGCGGCCGGGCCAGGATCGCCACGCCGGAAGGGAAGTCGATCACCACGTTCAGGTGGCGCATCAGGTCCATCCCGACCACTCCGTCCACCTTGACCAGCTCCGTGCGTCCGTCGCCGAGGCTGTTCAGGATGGTGAGCTCGCTCGCGGAGACGATCGCGGCCGGCTGGTCCGCGGCGGCGAGCGGACCCACCTCCAGCCGGCTCACCGAGGCGGGGAGGGCCCTGATCCGGCCGACCGAGGTGACGATCTCCAGCGTGTCGGGAACCAGCGGGGTGAGCCCGGCGTCGGCCGCCACGTCCGACGCGATCAGGGTGAGGCTGGTCCCCGTGTCCAGCCAGAAGTGGCGGACGCGGCCGTTGATGCGCACCGGCACCAGCGGTGTCCCGGTGCCGCTGACGGAGAACGGGAGAACCACGGGGTAGCCGACGTACCGGTACTGCGGCTCGGGAGCCAGGCGCATCGCTGCCGACCACAGGTCCAGCCCCGCCCGGCCGCTCCCCACGGCGCGCAGCGCGTGCGGACCCGAGGCGGTCAGGTCGTAGAGGTCCCGCCACCTTCCATCGTACCCGAGGACGCTGGAAAGGGCCACCCTCGACGCCACCCGGACCAGCGAGTCCGCGGCGCCGCCGGCGAGCCGGTCGAAGCGCTCCCCCGCCTCCTCCATCCGCCCGTCCAGCACCAGCCGCATCCCCCGCGCGAAGTCGGCGTGCTCCCGCCCCGGAGCGATGCGCGTGGCGCGGCTCAGCTCCAGCTCCGTCACCGCGCTCCAGAAGAGCTGCACCTCCGACAGCGGGACCGCGGCGCCCGCGGCTCCTCCGTCCGGCGGCGGGTGAAGAGCGGCCGGGGTACAGGCCAGCAGCCCCCCTCCGAGTACGAGGCGGAGCGGTGTGGCGAGGTGGAACGACTCGGACCGGCGGGGAGAGGAGGACATCGGGAGCGGGCTTTCCGGGGGCTTCATGGTCGGACCTGCGTCCAGAAGGCAGTATAACGCCGTCCCCGCGGGGCGCCAAACGGCCGGAGCGGCCTATTTTGTGGAGGAGGCTGCCTGCCTATAGTTTACGGCGATCCGCCGCTCCGGGTTCCACCGCGCGGCCCGCCCATCCATCGGAACGAGAGGAAACGCTGGCAACCGCCGAACGGGAGATCGAGACGCTCCTGGAGAGCGCCGCGGCGCTCAGGGCGCAGGTCCGCCGCCGGATCGTGGGGCAGGACGCCACCCTGGACGAGATCCTCCTCTGCCTCCTGTGTGGGGGACACGCGCTCCTGGTGGGGGTGCCCGGGCTCGCCAAGACACTCATGGTGCGGACGCTGGCGGAGGCGCTGGAGCTGGAGTTCCGCCGGGTGCAGTTCACCCCCGACCTGATGCCCGCGGACATCACCGGGACGGAGGTGATCGAGGAGGACCGCACCACGGGGAGGCGGGCGGCGCGCTTCATCCGGGGGCCGGTATTCACGCAGGTGCTCCTGGCGGACGAGATCAACCGTACCCCGCCCAAGACGCAGGCCGCGCTCCTGGAGGCCATGCAGGAGGGGCGGGTCACCGTGGGGGGGGAGGACCTCCTCCTCCCTCGCCCCTTCTTCGTCCTGGCCACCCAGAACCCCCTGGAGCAGGAGGGGACCTATCCACTTCCGGAGGCCCAGCTCGACCGCTTCATGTTCGACATCCGCCTGGACTACCCGAGCGAGGCGGAGGAGATCGAGATCCTGCGCTCCACCACCGGCGCGACCGAGCCGGAGGTGGAGCGGGTGCTGGACGCGGGAGGGGTGCTCCTGCTGCAGCGGCGGGTGCGCGAGGTCCCGGTGGCCGGGAACGTCCTGGAGTACGCCGCGCGGCTGGTGCGCGCCACCCGCCCGGGGACGCCGGGCGCGCCGGAGGAGGTGGTGCGGTGGATCCGGTGGGGCGCGGGGCCGCGCGCCGGGCAGGCGCTGGTCCTGGGGGCCAAGGCGCGGGCTCTCCTGGCCGGGCGCTTCCACGTCACCCCGGACGACGTGCGCCGGGTGGCGGCGCCCACCCTGCGGCACCGGGTGCTGGTCAACTTCAGCGCCGAGGCGGAGGGGGTGACCCCCGACGCCCTGGTCGCCCGCCTCCTGGACGCGGTGGCGCCCCCGCGCAGCGGGCTGTGAGCCGCGGGGCGGCACGTCCGGCGGGGCCGTCCGGCGCGGGTGGCTTCCTCCCCCCGGGGCTCCTGGAGCGCCTCGGCGGGCTGGACCTGGTCGCCCGCGTGGTGGTGCACGGGCTGGTGGCGGGGATCCACCACTCGCCGTACCGGGGGGCGGGGGAGGACTTCGCCCGGCACCGCGACTACCAGCAGGGGGACGACGTGCGGCACCTGGACTGGAAGGTGTACGCCCGCACCGACCGGCTGTACATCCGCGAGTTCCAGGAGCGCTCCAACCTGCGGGCGTTCCTGGTGGTGGACGCCACGGCGTCGATGGGGTTCGCGGAGCCCCGGGGGGTGGCCAAGCTGCGCTACGCGACGTTCGCGGCCGCGGCGCTCGCGCACCTGATGCTCGGCTCGGGCGACGCGGTGGGGCTCGCGACCTTCGGGCGCGGCCCGACCGTGCACCTCCCCCCGGGCACCCGCCGCGCCCAGCTCCACGACCTCCTCCTCCACCTGGAGCGGCTGCGCCCGGAGGGTGACGCCGCGGCCGCCGCGGCGCTGGACCGGGTCGGGGAGCGGCTGCGGCGGCCGGGGCGCGTGGTCCTGCTCTCCGACCTGCTGGAAGACGACGGCGCGGCATCGCTGGTCGCGGCGGTGGGGAGGCTGCGGGCGCGGGGGGACGAGGTGATCGTCCTCCGGGTGCTCACCCCGGCGGAGGAGGGGAGCCCCGCCCCGGAGCCGGGGCTCTTCTTCGACCCGGAGCGCCCGCACCGCGCGCTCGCCGCCTCGCCCGCCGACGATCCGGGGTACGCGAGGCGGGTGGGCGCCTACTACGACTCGCTCGCGGGGCGGTTGCGCGAGCAGGGGGCGGAGTACGTCCCCCTCTCCACCGCGGAGCCCGTGGAGCGGGGGCTGATCCGCTGGCTCCGGTCGCGCCGGGCGTAGCCGCCGTGCTCACCTTCGCTCGTCCCGTGCTCCTGGCGGCGGGGTTGCTGGCGGCACTCCTCCCCCTGGCGCTGCACCTGATCGCCCGGCGTCCCCCGGAGCGCGTCGCCCTCCCCACGGTCCGGTTCCTCACGCCGGACCCACGCACGGCGGTCCGCATCCGCCGTCGACCGACCGACCTGCCTCTCCTCGCCCTGCGGATCCTCCTCCTGGTGCTCCTCGGCGCCGCCGCGGCGGGTCCCGCCTGGCTCCCCCGGCGGGCGGGGACCGCCGAGCTGGTCCTCCTGGACGGGGGGGCGGGGATGCGGGGCGAGGCGTGGTGGCGGGCGGTGGACGCGGCGAGGTCCACGCTCCTTTCACCGGGAGGGGAGCCGCGCGGCGACCTGCTCCTGTTCGATACCGCGGCGGTCCGTATCCCCGCGCGCCGCGTCACCCCCGCGCTCCTGGACTCGCTCGGGGAGGCGGGACCGGCAGGCGCGCCCTCCGACTACGCCGCGGCGCTCCGGGCCCTCCCCTCCGCGGCGCGGGAGCTGCGCGGCGCGGATTCGGTGCGGGTGACCCTGGTCTCCGCCCTCCGCCGGGGAGGGTGGCGGCCGGGGCTGGCGCACCTCCGGCGCGCGGCCTGGCCGGGATCCATCCGCCTGGAGGAAGTCGCGAGCGGCACCGACGCGGCGCCGCCGGACCGGGCCGCCGGGACACCCCGGCGCAGGGCCGTCGTGATCGCGCGCCCGGGCGGGGGGCGGTACGTCGCGGCCGCGCTCGGGGCGGCGGGGTGGGAGGTGCCGGAGGACCGGGCCGGGGCGGATTCCGTTGCCGCGTACGTAGTGGCGTCCACGCCGGACGCGCCGTCGGCAGGCCGGATGCTCGGGGCCGTGCGCGGCGGCGCGACTGCGGTGGTCGC
>DATAAL010000456.1:0-5053 GCA_036260145.1 Longimicrobiaceae bacterium
CGGATCACCCGCACGAACTCAACCTGCCGCCTACCGGGCTGCATCAGGGACCCAAATGGCCGTCGCGTGGGACCTGAATTTGATCCCGGACGGTGCCAATTGGTACCTGCCAGGTCCCACACTCCGTTCGGACCCGTTAAACCAAACGCGCGCAACCTGGCACCCCTCCTCGCAGGACAAACTACAAACAGGTCCCGCGTGTCCACTTTGTCCACTAACACATTGTGGAACCAACACTGAAACCTCCCGCATATTTCCCGCCTTCAGAATACGGAATTTCGCGCCACAGGCTAACATGCCAATGTAGTGCACGCAAACTTTGTCTCGAACGGGGGCCTATGGCGAGAACGGGGTTTCTGCGCAGGACTGGTGTGGAAGCCAACCGTGCTGTGGAACTCGGCCGGGTTGCGGACGAGTGGGCGCTGGAGGAGCTTCGCCAGGCCCTGCGCCGCGAGTTGCGGACACACCGTGGGCAGGAGGCGCTGGCGCGCATAATCGGGGTCGGGAGGGCAGTCATCCGCAAGCTGGTGGAGATGCGGAGCGTCCCACGGCCGGAGCATCTGAACCGCCTGCGCGAGTGGGCCGCCGACCGCCCGGCGGTGGAGATGCACGCGGGCACCGTGTTGCTTGCGATGCTGGTTGCGGATCTGCCGGCAGCGGAGCGGAGCCGCGCGCGCCGCAGCCTCGCAGCGGAGCTTGCCCGCCTGCACCACGAGGCAGGTGTCGAAGTACCGCAGTGGCTGGCGAGCGAATCGGCCGACCAGCGGCGGGCACAGTGAGATCCGAACCATCTCCGTCCTGTGCCAGGAACCCTCGGGAGGTGGTTCCTACCGGAACACCACAGCGGTCACCCCCGGATCCTCAGTCCCTGCGTCTGCCTCCAGAACTCTCCGTTGTCCACCGGGGATCGGTGCTTCTCTCGGGTGGATAGCCTGCGGTCGGCTGTGGCACGGTGTCCACGATGTCCATATTTTGCCGCACTCGGCACGCATGTCGCTATCCAACGGGGATGATGGATGGGGCAGATCAGACGGCTGTCCAAGCCAACCCATCGGGTACTGCCGCCCGCTCCGGGTGCATTGGCGGAGCACATGCTCGGCCCGGAAATCGACGTGCTCGGCGATGACCACCTGGTATTCGCCCTCGTCCTCGTGCTACGAGACCTGCACACGTGGGTGGAGACCACGCCGGTAGGGCGGCCCCTACTCATCGGACCACCAAAGCAGGCACGAGTCGCGGCAATGGCTCATGCAGCGCAAGCGGTCCCGGAAATCGCTCCGGCACTTGAGACGATATTGCACTTACGGCATCCCGAAACGATACCAGACCCCACGAGCTTGGTCACCGCCTGCCGGCGTATCTACCATTGGGCAGACGGGAGTGGACTTCCGCAGATTGCTGTCCGCTTTGCGGAGGCGTGTGCCCGGATTGACCCTGATTGTCCCATGTGTGCGAATGATGCAGCCCGAGCCGCCAGATACGCCGGATATCCGGAACGAGCCGATCTGTGGTACGAGCGAGGAATCGGTCTGGCGGGGCGAGAGAAGAACAGGCGGGAGGTAGTCCGCGGACTGCTCGGTAGTGCGGGCCTCTTTCGGGAACAGCGCAGATATGATGAGGCGCGGCTTCTGTTGGACCGCGCAGCGCGCCTCGCCTCCTCGACACGTCGCCACCGACTAGCAGCGGAAACTCAGCACGATCTGTATGCCCTGGCTGTGATGGATGGAACGTTTTCAGAGGCCGAGTATCACATGCTGGCTGCTCTGGACCATTATCCCATCCATCATCCGGCGATCACACGACTCGTGCACGATTGGGCATTCCTGCTGGTACAGAGTGCATTGTATGCCCACGCGATTCCCTTGCTCCAGGCCTCCATCCCGCAGATCACGCGTCCTGAAATCGAACTGTTAAGTTGGGGCACACTCGCGAGTGCGGCTGCAGGAGCGGCGCGCCGGGAGCTGTATGAGGAGGCTGTCCTCCACGTCGTGAACCTCGCGAGCCGCAGCCAAGAGTATGCAGCCGCCGCCCTGGCCCACGCCGCATACGGAGCCCTGTTCTTCTCCAGTTGGGAATCCGGACAGGTCCTCGCAGCGCGTGCTCTTGAGATCGCGCTGCGGAAAGGGGAAAAAGAGGCGGAACACTGGATCCGGGAGATCCTCACGAGAATCGAGGCGCGCAGTGTCCCGCCCCCGCAAGCAGAACCGCCCGAAGGGAATCGGATTGTCAAGATTTCGGATCGCATCTTAAACCTATTGGAGGCACGCCAACGTCCTACTCGACGGCCCGTTCAGGTGGATCCGGAGAAAGACGCGAGCGGGCCTTCAGTGCCGGCCCGCGCTGTAGCGACCGAAATCTAGTTCCCCGACCCGGCCAATAAACCGCCGCGACTCGCCGTCGAATCGCTCGCGGTCGTGGCTCCGCCGTCGTCCGAACGGTTACCGCTCCCCGCCAGGATTCCTCCCGCGAAACTTGGCTTCCCCTCCGGTGCTGTGACGGCTGACTGGCTGTCTCCACAGCCGGCGAGGGATACAATTACCGCAATTGCCAGAATTGTAGAAGCCCTGCGAGTCATGATGACCTCCTGTCTCTGAGGGAATGAGCCGGGTGGGAGCTTTCCAAGCTACATCGGCCGCACAGAACCCGCCAGTAACGTACGGTATTTACTTGGCGCCAGTTCAATACGCAATATCGCCTTCTGCCGGGCGGATTACGTTTGGTGGCATGGGTACCGAGCCCCGCCTGGAGGAAAGGGACACCATTGCCCTGTGCTACCTGCGTTATCTCGCCGTGCGCGACGGCGGCTACCGGCGGCGCGGCCGGCTCGGCTGGGCACTGCGGGAGGACGTGGAGAAAGCAACGGGGAAACGGCTGCCCGAGAGGCTGTCGCGTCTTCATGGTATGGGGCTTCTCGACCGGGAGGACGTGCGTCCACAGCGCCTGCGGCACCCCGTCTGGATCTACAGGATCTCGCAGATGGGCGCCGACCTGGTCGCGAACCGGGAGCAGCGCCAGCCGTGTACGATCCCGCCGGCATCGTCCGAGAACCGGTCCGACACCGCGATCTACATCCCTGCGGGGTCCTGGAAGGCGCTCCAGGAGCTGCGGCGGGCGATGGAGATGCGCGTCGAATCTCCCTACCTCCCGGGAGAGCCGAGCTGGCGTACCATCGGCGACCTCCGCCGGCAGGTCACGGGAGAGGGAGACGGAATCGCGATGAAGGGATGGGGACACGCTCCGTGGAGGGACAACGAGGACGAGGACCACGAGGTGGACCCGCAGCTCGAACGCGGCTGGCCGGACGGATCAGCGGACGGGGTTCACGGGTCCGGGTGGGATCCGCTGTCGGGCAGCACTCCCTCCGTTCCTCCCCGACGCACACCCAGGCTGGAGGACGTGAGGTGGCTGGTCCGGGCGGGGCTCGCGCAGAGATGGAAGGTCGAGGAGCACGGGATGCGCCCGGTAGCACTCTACCGGATCACGAACCTGGGAGGTGTCGCGATCCCGCTCGAATGGCAGGCACCTCGCTAGCGGAGCCGCCCCCCTTCCCAGGTAAGGTGCGGCAAGTCCTGGCGTCGTGTATATGTCTTGCGCCCGTGTCGGCGCGGGTTCAGTATAGCAGGTGCGTCCGAAACGCACGCACCACGCACCCGAGTGTCCCCATGTCCGACACCCCGTGCCCCGAGCACCCCCCTCCGCTGCCGGAGCTGCCCCCGGTTGACCCGGCCGCGCTGGAAGCAGCCGCCCGGCACTTCATCAGCGCGAGGAAGCCCCCCGGCGGGTGGACGCGGGGGCGGAGGGGTCGGGAGGGCGAGCCGCCGAAGCCGTCCAATGCTTGAGCGCGGGTCACCCGAGCGCAGGCGGCGCCGGGTCAAGGAAACCGAGCGGGATCTACTCCCGGCTCCGGGCGCGAACCGTCCCGAGCACAAGCTGTTCATGGAAGCGGACGGGGCGCTCGGCTATGTGCTCTGGCAGCGCGCCCGGGACGTGCGCTTGTGGGCGTCGCTCCGGGGTACCAGCCCCGCCGGGCTGTTCCGGCCGCTGACAGCTCGGCAGCGGCGACTTTCGGCAGAGGCGGCCCGGGAAGCCCCGGAGATTGCGGAGGCGCTGTCTACGCTGGATGCATTGGTCCTGGATCCGGAGGGGGCCGCCCGGAGCGCCGTGGGCGCGGTGTGTATGCACATCAGCGCGTGGGGGGAGGCCAGCAGCCGCTTTGAAGTGGCGCTCACCTATGCGGAAGCCGCCGCCGCTGCCGAGCCGGACAGCGCGAGAGCTGCGGCAACTGCGGGTCAACTGTGCACGCTGGTACAGGCGGACCCGTCAGGCGAGGCGATGGAAGCCCGCGCCGCAACCTGGCTGCACCGGGCCGCGCGTCTGGCGCGGCGGGAGAAGGACTGGGAGTGGTACATCCGCGCGCACATCCGGCTTGGGCGCTTGATGTACATCCTTGGCAACTATGCGCGGGCGCGGCGCCTCTACAACCGGGCGGGGTGGATGGCCGATTGGTTCGGACGCACGGAGCTGGCAGGGAAAGCGCACCACGATCTGGCGGCAATCGAAAGCCATGTAGGGCCGTATGTGGCAGCCGAGCGCCACGTCCGGAAGGCGCTGAGGCACTATCCCGTGCATCACCCGCGACTGCCGTACCTGGTCCACGACTATGGCTTTGCGCTGATGCGCCATTGCTACCACGCCGCCGCCCTGCAACTCCTTGAAGCCGCCTGGCACCACATCCCCCCCGACAACCGGCTCGTTATCAGCGGGACACTTGCTCGCGTCTCCGGCGGACTGCGGGACCGGCTCCGCTACGAACAGGCGGCGTCACATGCGGTCTTGCTGGCGGAGCTGTCGGAATACGGGGCGGCGTGGGCGTACATCCACCTTGCGGAAGGCGCGCGCTGCTTCGGGGAGTGGGACCGGGCCGAAGCGTATGCAGGGAAGGGGCTGGCGCTGGCCCAACGGCGGCGGGAGATGGACGCACAGCGGGTTGCTTATGACATACTGGACGCAATCACCACGCGCCTCCCCGCTCCGGTAGGCCAGGAAGCACCGC